>NZ_KV821166.1:0-1386 GCF_001815585.1 Anaerococcus sp. HMSC075B03 | reverse complement strand
CTGATAGATAGTTTTTCATGTTGGAATATATAATCTGTATTTCCTCGTTGTTCATTGCTTTTATTTCTTCTGTGCTTTTATATGTTTTGTATGTTCCGTCTTTATTTGCTTTTATGAGTTCATCTATTAGCTCTTGCCTTTTATTCATCTCTATTACCTCCTAGATCTGCCTTTATTTTCTTGGTCATATTATAGCTTGGATAAGATATTTTTACCAGGTCTTATCTTTCTTGATCCATTTTCTTGTTTTTCATCATTTCTCTGTATTCATTGTCTTTATTAACTTGGTCTTGGAATTTTTTAATCTGTGCTATTACACTTGGTTTTTCACCTTGTTTTATTAGCTTATCTATTTCTATGGATAAGTCTATGCCAAGTTCTTTGTTTACAAAATCTACTGAATATTTTATATGATTAATTTCCTGGTATTCATCTTTTATTTTGTCTTTTTCTTTATTTATTTCTTCAAGCTTTCTCATTAAAAGATTTTTTTCTTCATTCCATTTTTTAGGACTTAGTTTTTCATTATCTGATAGGAGTTTTTTTAATTTCTTGCTTACTACCTTATATTGGTCTATATCTTTCTTATATTTGTTATAGAATGTGTCTTTTGTGAATATATTTTTCTTTTGATATTCTTCATAAACTTCTTTTTTGGCTTTGTAGATTTCATAGTATAGAATTTTCTTTTCTACATCTTCCATTTCTTTATGGATTGTCTTTGCTTTTTTATTTAGTTTGTAACTATTAGACTTTAAACTTTCTATTTTTGTTTGTAACTGACCTATGGTTTCTATGTTATTTTTTCTTAAATAACTATATGCACTTGTTAGCTTTTTGAAGTCATATTTTTCTTTATTAGTTTTTGCATATCCTTTTAGATATTTACTTTTTTCTTTTTGAATTTCTGAATAAGTTAATAGATAATTTGTCAGATTGAAAAGTTTAGGGTTGTCTATTACCTTATCTCTTTCTATGTCCTTAAATTTTTCATAAGCATTAGTTAAGTTATCTAATAAATTTCCTATCCAACCCTTTAATGTTTTTATTTCTTCTTTTATTGTTTTTACAAGTTCATTATATTTTCTTATTTCTCTATTGTAGTTTCCCTTGTCAGTTTCTATTCCCTTTCTTTCCATTGCACTTGCTGCTGATCCTAAATGGATTGTCGGTAGATAATCTGAATTTTGTCTTTTAAAACTCCTATGGTCTACTCTTTTTTCTGCTCCTACTCTTTCTAAATATTTGTTACAAAGATTAGAAAAGTTTTCTCTCCATTTTTCTACATTGCCCTTATCGTTCCAGGTTGTTAGTTCTACTTTTCTTGTTTTAGGTTTTCCATTTTTGTTTAATACTTTTTCTCCTTTTTCATCTAGGATATATTCT
>NZ_KV821165.1:0-9240 GCF_001815585.1 Anaerococcus sp. HMSC075B03 | reverse complement strand
CCCACCACGACTTTATCAACTATGCTTTCAAATACTGTTCTGTTAAATTCCTCTATAATTTCTCTATTCTCTAACACCTTTTTAAATTGCTTTAATCTTTCTTTAATAGAGTTTTCATCTTTGATAGTTAGCTCTAGTGTTTTCTTTTCATCAAGTAATTCTTCTTTTTGCTTTGTAAGTTTTTTATACTTTTTAGCATAAACTTCTTCGTCAATACTATCTTCCAAATGAAGATCAACTAACTTTCTTTCTTGACTAATGATTCTATTTAATTGATTTTCTATCTTTTTCAGATCCTTGACTAAAGTATTATCATTTATTTCTTCTTCAACAATTTTTAAAAAGTCATCTATTACTGTTGAATCTGCATGGCATAATTGCCTATAGCTTTCAACAAATGCTTTTTCTATTGCTGCTTCTTGTATTCCTTTTGAATGAGGACAATATTTTTTACCTTTTTTAGTTGACCTTACACATTGCCAGTTAATTTTTTTATAAATTGAACTAGTGTGCCATGTTCTTCTTGACAGTATTTCGCCACAAAATCCACATTCCAGCATACTTGAAAAAGCGTATTGTCTTGATAGTTTTTCTCTTTTTCTATCCTTATTAGCAATGGTGTTTCTATTTTGTGCTCTCCTGAGTCTAATCTCCTGTGCCTTTTCAAAATCTTCTTTTGATATAATTGGCTCGTGATGATTTTCGATGTGATATTTGTCAGATTCTCCAAAATTTGCTAGTCTTCTTTTAGTTATGGGATCAACTGTGAAGGTCTTTCCCATTAGTATATCTCCAATATACTTTTCATTTTTAATTATTCCTAACACTGTAGTGTCAGACCATTTCGTTTTACCTCTAGGAGTGAAATATCCTTGTTCTTCTAATTCCCTGCCAATGACTGAACCACCATTACCCTCTAAATATCTTTTAAAGATGTATCTGACAATTTTGGCTTCTTCTTCATTTATAGAGATACTTTTTGTTGTAGGGTCATAATCGTATCCAAGGCAACCTTGAAAACCAATAAGTTCCCCTTTTTCCATTTTCATTTTTAGTCCTTTTTTCACATGGGCTGAGGTATTTTCTACTTCTTGTTGAGCTACTGAACTTAATATTGTTAATAGTAACTCTCCATCCATTGTCAAAGTATCTATATTTTCTTCTTCAAATACTACACCAACATTATTTTCCTTTAGAAGCCTTACATATTTCAAAGTATCTAATGTGTTTCTGGCAAATCTTGATATAGATTTAGTAATTATCATGTCTATATCTCCATTTTGGCAATCACTTATTAGCCTCATGAAATCCGCTCTTTTAGTAGCAGTTGTTCCTGTTGTTGCTTCATCTGCATATACACCAGCCAAAGTCCAGTTCTTATTATTTTTTATTAGATTTGTATAATAATCAACTTGCGATTTATATGATTCAAGTTGGTCTTTACTATCAGTACTTACTCTACAATATGCTGCAACGCGTTTTAAATCTAAATGTAGCGCATTTCTATTTCTTGCTCCTGTATTTGAAGCTTTTATTACTTTTACTTTAGTATTCATTTTACCTCCTTCCCATTTTGTATCTTTCTACAGTGTTATTATATCACAAGATTAATTAATTTCTTTCCATATTCTTATAATCATTTTCTATTCTATTTTTTATTTTTGTATATTCCTTATCATTAATTAATTTAAGATCATAAAGTCTACATAACATAGCAACTCTCATGCTATAAATCTTTATTGCTTGCATTTTAACCTCCTATGTAAGTTATTTTTTTACCTTGATAAGTGAATTAAATTTGAAAAATTCTAATCTCACCTAAGCAACTTCAAGAATCTTCACACTTCAAAGTATTTGGATTTTTATAAAAAGATGATAAAACACCCCTCACTTTATAAAGTGAAATTTGCCCTCTTTGGTAACCAAAATTTTTATTTTTTTATAGTATTTTTGAGTTTTAATAATTAATTTGATCATAAAAAGAGGACTTATGCTACTAGGCATAAATCCTCTAAAATAAAAAAATTATAAAGTTTATATTATTGAGTATTATAAAAAATACTATTCACAACTTCTTGTTTTTCTTGCGTTTTTATCATATGTCCCTCTTGTAATTTACTAATGTATGCATTTTCACAAATACATGAAATCAATCATTTTATCACAAACTGACTCTAAAAACTCAACATCATGGGATATTATTAAAATCAACTTATCTTCTTCTTTTACTTTCTTTATGTTTTTAGCTACTATTTTCATATTTCTATAGTCCAATCCACTGGTTGGTTCATCAAAAAACAGAATTCTCTTGTCGGATAGTAAAGCGGATAAGATAATCACTCTCTGTTTTTGTCCTCCTGACAAGGTGTGAGGATTCCTATCACTGATATTTTTCAACTCCATATCTTTTAACCAAGTATCTAAAGCATTATCATCTTTAATATTTGATGTTAATACTATTTCATCTTTAACAGTGTCCGTGAATAACTGACAGTTCACTTCCTGCATTATAAGTAAACTTTCATTTAACCTACTTTTTATATTTAAATTCTCATCATCTTTTAAAATTTTACCTTTATTTTTTTTGTATAAGCCACATATAATTTTTGCTAATGTAGACTTCCCAATTCCATTTTCTCCAACAATTCCAATAATATTCCCATAGCAAAATTTAAGATCCTCAATGGACAAAATTATTCTGGTATTTCTTTTGAATATCAGATTTTTTAACTCTAATAAAGTCCCTTTATTTGAAGTTTCAAAATCATAAAATTTTTCAATAGCTTTATAATCAGAATGCCTAAGTCCTGTTCTCATTCGTTCATCTTCACTTAGATTTTCAATTCCGTCCATACTATATTCTCTGATGATTTTTCCATCCTCTAAGTATATTGCTCTATCAACAATGCCTTTTAAATACCACAACCTGTGTTCTGCAATAATAATAGTTTTTCCTAAAGATTTAAGCTTTTTTATTGTAAGCGATAATTCTTTCATTGACTTTATGTCTAAGCTTGAAGATGGTTCATCAAGAATAAATATCTCAGGGTTTAATGCGTAAATGCTTGCTATAGCAATCTTCTGCTTTTCTCCTCCAGAAAGATTGAATATATTTTTATTCATCAAGTTTTCAAGATGAAGCTCTTTTTCAACTTCTTCAATCCTTTTGTTAATTACTTCTCTTTCTATTCCGTAATTTTCTAAACCAAAAGCAATTTCATCGGTTGTATTGGTTGTATAAAATTGTGTTTTAGGATTTTGAAAAACCGAGCCTACATTATTAGATAATTTATAAATTGGTGTGGTAAATGTATTCATACCATTGACCATAACGCTGCCAGAAATATCCCCATCATAAAACTCAGGTATTATGCCGTTCATAAGCTTTAATAGAGTGGACTTTCCACAACCGCTCCTGCCACATAGAAGAATGCATTCCCCTTTTTTGATTTTCAAGTTTATATCATTTAATGAGTAATCAGATCCTCCCTTGTACTTAAAACTTAATTCTCTAATTTCAATCATAAATCCCATCCTGACACTTTCATAAATATTACTATTGATAAAATTAAAATCATAAGAATTAGAACACCAATATCATTTTTTCTAAACTTAATTAGGTGTCTACTTGTTTTGTTAACAGGAGCATCGAGTCCCCTTATAATGGCTGATTGAGAGAGCTCATCCCCAATTTCTATCACACTTACGAACAATGGCACAAAAAAATATTCCATAATTAATGTTGGTCTTCTTGTTAAATTGATTAAGTTAAAATTAATTCCTCGAGTTTTCATCGCCATATTTATATGACTCCATTCGTCTTTAATAGTAGGCAAACATCTAAATATTACAGAAATCATTATGAGCGAGTCTTTTGAAAGTTTTAATTTTTGTAAAGTTGCCACTGCACTGGAAACAGATGTTGAATTTAAAATCCATTTACCCACGATAATACACGGCAGAAATTTTCTTCCAATTGCTAAGATAAATAAAATTAAATTCAAAAGAAAATTCATATTTAAATAGGCTAAAGATTTTTCCAATACTACACTTATTACAAAAAATAAAATATATCTTATAGCGGTTTTTTTATAACCATCGCTAATAATGATGACAAGGAAAAATAATGTAATAAGGCTTTGATAGATCCAATCAAACCCTAAAAAAATTAAAATATTCGCACCCATAAGCAAGATAAGTTTTGTTCTGAGGTCATATTTTGACCCCAGAACAAACTTTGAATTTTCCATTATAAAACTCCTGCGGATTCCAACTTTTTATTTAATATTTTTTTTGTAAAATAAGAACCAATCAAAGAGAATATAAATGTTCCTATAATCATAACTGGTAACATCCATATTGGTGTCCATGCTCTTACTGTGTTACAAAAGCTTTGATCTAAGCCACCTTTTATTACACTTTCAAAAAACGCTTCTCTCATAACCCAAATTGGTAAGAATCCTCCAAATAAGTTTAGAGAAAAAAACATATGACTAATTGTATTTTTCTTAAAGTCTATATAATTTCCACCTTTTGCTATGAACATGGCAATTATTCCGGCAGGCACTGCCACTAATGGTGCAATTGGAATATGCCCAGTTGCAACTAATAAAATACTTGGTAAAATAGCTGCGATTACAATAGCAGTAGCTGACCTTGTCTTTGCAAGAAGCATATGATAGGTTGGTGCAGCAAATAGTGCTACAAGCATAGGCATTAGTAAAAATAAAACAGGGACAGGCATAGATATTGCCCCAATTACTGCATATGTTACAAAGTAAAGTGCAATTAAAACACCGGCTGTAACTGCGTTTTTTGATGATTTCTTTTGTGTTTTCATAAGTTTCCTCCCTTAAAATTGATTGTTACTGTACAATCTTCCATTCTTTAGACTTTTCTTGATAGTTCCATAAGTCTTTATATAGTCCTTCATTTTTAATAAGTTCTTCATGCTTCCCAACTTCCTCTACCTTTCCTTTGTTTAAAACAACAATTTTATCAGCTCCCATTACGCTCCTTAATTTATGAGCTACAACCACAACTGTTTTATTCTTAATTAAATTTGATATTGCTTCTTGTATAATAAGTTCATTTTCAGGATCAAGCGAAGATGTTGCTTCATCAAGTAGTATTATTGGGGCGTTTTTTAATATTGCTCTCGCTATTGATATTCTTTGTTTCTCACCTCCAGACAGAGTCGCTCCTCCTTGTCCAATCATAGTTTCAAATCCATCATCTTTTTTGACTATAAAGTCATAAGCTCCTGCCATTTTTGCAGCATTCATTATTTCATCTTTACTCGCATCTTCATTACCAAACTTTATGTTGTTATAAATTGTGTCTTTAAAAAGATATACATCTTGAAAAACAACAGAAAATTTTTCCATTAATTTATCAGGATTGGCTGTTAGCAAATCCACCCCACCAATTTTAATTGTCCCTTCATTAGGATCATAAAATCTGGAGATTAATTTAATTAGTGTAGATTTCCCAGAGCCAGAGTAACCAACAAAAGCAGTTAATTCATTTTCATTAATGTCTAATGACACATTATCAATAACCTTAGAGTCCTTATAAGAAAATGAAACATCACAGATTTCAATTTTGTTGCTTTCGTTCACATCGCAATTTCCTGACATAGGTTTAGCGTTAAGCAAGTTAATGATTCTCTCTCCTGAAACTGATGCCATTTGTAGACCTGTATAATTTACAAGTGCAAGCTCCAAGGGGTCAAAAATCCTTGTGCCTACAAATAAGAACATTAAAAATGTATCAATTTCCAAAGATCCATTTATAAACAAATAGGAACCCGCTAAACTCATCAAAGGAAGTCCTATTCTTAAAATCATACTTGCTATGGTAGTTAATGAACCAACTCCTTTCTCACTCTTAATATTTGCATCTCTCGAGTCATCTATATCTTCTTCAAGCTTTGTTAATGTATCATCTAAGCTGTTATAAGCTTTCAGAGTCTTAATAGCATCCAAATATTCGTTTATATCTTCTTCCTCTTTTATCCTCATTTTCTTTGTTTTCAAATAAATTTTTTTCTGAAAGTTTTGCATGAGTGTAAGAAGTAGAACAGAAATCGGCAATCCAATAAGTGTTGCTATTCCCATTTTTACATTAATTATCAAAAATAATATTGAGCAAAGAACCGCTACACATATTCCACTGAAAAATTGAGGTAATTGATGAGTTACTGCCGTTTCAACTTTGAAAAAATCATTCATTAATGTATCTAAGATTTCTGCTGAGCTTTTCCCTGAAATATAACCTATCGGCAGTTTTCTTATGTGGTCTGCAAGCTCTATTCTTCCATCTGCACTTGTCTTGTATCCAAGTTCATAGGTATATTTTGTGGCTAAATTTTCCAATAAGAATGTTATTAAGAAAAATACTGCCATTATCCCAAAATACTTCCATAAAAGGCTCGTATCTATACTATCTGAACCTCTATTTAAAAATAGTGTTTCTACAATTTTCGCCAAAGCAATAAATGGTATAAGGTTGGAAATAGATGCCAAAACATTTAAAATAATTGATTTTCTTATATTATTCATCTTTCCTAATGTAATATTTCTTATCATTCATTCTCACTCCCTTCTATGTCCATTTGCCAAATATTTGTCTTCTTATAAATATCAAAGAGTCGCTTATATATTCCATCTGCAACGATTAAATCTTCATGCTTACCTCTTTCTGCAATTTTTCCATCAGATATTACTAAAATTTGATTTGCATGCTCTATGGTATTTAACCTATGAGCAATCATGATAACCGTCTTATCCTTAACCAATTCAGATAAAGCTTCCTGCATAAGATATTCATTTTCAGAGTCTGCAAAACTTGTTGCCTCGTCTAATACTAATATTGGTGCATTCTTTAAAATCGCTCTTGCTACAGCAATACGTTGTTTCTCTCCTCCAGATAAATAAGTCCCTTTACCCAAAACAGTGTCATACCCATCAGGAAGTTTTTCAATAAAATCATGACATCTTGCTTTTTTGCAGGCTTTTATAACATCTTCTTTTGTAGAACCTTTCTTTGCCATAGCAACATTATTGAATACTGTATCTGTGATAAGATCACTGTCTTGAAAAACGAATGCTATCCTCTCCATTAAGGCGTTCATCGGAATATTTTTTATATTAACTCCACCAATTTTAATAGAGCCTTCTGAAGGATCGTAAAATCTGGGTATTAGCGTTCCAATGGTAGATTTGCCTGCTCCCGAATAGCCAACCAATGCTGTAACTTCTCCTTGTTTAGCACAGAAGCTTATATTCTTTAAAACCTCTTCATCTCCATAAGAAAAGCTTACATTGTTAAATTCAAGATCATGACCTTTTATCTCTTCCTCACTATCTTCAATTGCCAATTCTTTTTGATCTATAATTTCGTAGATTCTCAAAACAACTTCATTTAGTAAATTCATTCCTTCTGCAAAATCTCTAAGTTTTAATGCAGGTACGCTAATGGCAGGTGCAAGAATTACATAGAAAATAAAAACTGTAGCAAAATCCAAGTTATTATTTCGTGACATTAAAAGTATTCCTACTGGAACTATGAATGTAGCAACAGATAAAATAAACATTCTAAATGAAACAAATCCCGGTCTTATCATTGATGTCATCGAACTTGTAAAATCTCTATATTCTCCTACTGACTTTGAAAAAGTTTTAAATGATTTTGCTCCTGTTCCAAATATTTTCACTTCCGGCATACCTTTAACGTATTCAGTAGTTGCTGAATTAATTTGATCCAAAATCGCAAAGTTCTTCTCAAGTCCACCCGACTTTATAATCTTTGCCATGATTGCAATCTGAATTCCTAAACCAACAAATATAATTAACAAAGTCGTAAGACCTAATATTAAATTTATCTTCAACATAACAATTATCATTGCTAAAATTAGTGCTAAAGTTGAAATTAAATTTGGTAATTGATGAGAAAAATATCTCTCAATTTGATTCATGTCCGATCCTAATACTTGCCTTATTTTTGACTTGTTGTCTCCAGTATAAAAACCTAAAGGAAGATTCCCAATATGAAATAATATCTTCTTTTTTAAGTTAGCTATTAAAACATATGAAAACTTATGGCATAAAATACCGCCAATGTAAGTTAAACAATATGATAATACCACTGCTGCAAGTCCATAGGTGCAGAACTGTATTGTACTTTGTTCTAATTTTCCATATAAAAATAGAGATTTTATGACTTTGTATATCACCAAAATTGGACAAATACTTAATAGCATCCCAAGACTAACAAATAATATTCCTCCTACAAGTTGTCCTTTTTTTATTTCACTGTAGGAAATAATATCTTTGATTGATTTCTTCTTTTTCATCTAAAACATACCTCCTTACCGAACGAGTTCGTTCATTTACCTTAAAACTAATACAAGGAAAACACCATTGATGTTTCCCTTGTAAAATACTTATATTTTATTTTTCTCTAATGAGGTCTTTGAAATAGTTCGCTTATTATTCCAAAGGCTTCACTTGAATTTGTTTTGTTTTCTCCCTTAATAATATAGTCATTATATATTGTTCCAACAGCTCCGTATAAAATAAAAGCTGCAAAACTTCTCACATTTTCCCTGTTTATTCCCATATTATTTTCTATTTTTTTATTTTCAATTCCTTCAATTATAAACTCTGAATAGACATCTATAAATTTTCCAATGTAATGAATCAATTCCCATATCCTGTACGAGTTATCTGTAATTGAATTCTCTTTTGAAAAATTATATCTTGTTGTGAATTGACTGATATCTTTTACTATGAGTTCTCTTAGAATTTTTATTCTTTCTTCGTAATCTATTTCCTTATTTTGAAGTATATCTAACTTATTTTTTAGTTTTTCTTCAAAATATGTTTCCATGCACGCCAAGAAAATATCTTCTTTTGATTTGAAATAATAATAAAACATTCCCGGCGCTCCATTAACTTCTGCGAGAATATCTCTAACAGAAACTTTCTCATACCCATATTTCTCAAAAAGTCTGGATGCTATGTTTATAAGCTCCTGTTTTCTTTCTTCTGGATCTTTTACATTTCTCTTTACCAAAACCTCACCACCTATTGACCGACACTCGTTCTATTAATATAGATTATCATTTTCTTACACTTTTGTCAATAGTGCCCTGAATTTACATTCTAAGTATGGTATAATCTTATTTACTATAAATAACACGCTTAGCGCTTATAACTTTAATAGCAAGCACAGTAA
>NZ_KV821164.1:55511-142578 GCF_001815585.1 Anaerococcus sp. HMSC075B03 | reverse complement strand
AGCTTACGTGATGGTAATAGTGAAAAAAGCTGTTAAAAAAGAAAATAGTCAAGATAAATCTTCTAGCAAAAAGGCTATAAAGAAAAAGGAAAATTCTAAAAATAAAATAGAGGAGAAACCTTCTTTAAAACCTTCTGTAAATGAGAAAAAATATCCTGATAAAAATGAATCGAATAAAGATTCTGGTAATAAAGAGTTAGAAAAAACTGAAAAAGAAAATAGTGAAAGCGAAAAAGATTCTCTCAAAATTCAAAGCACAAAAAACTCTCAATTGCCCCCTTTAGAAAAAAATAAAGAGGAAATTATCATTGATGAAAGTAAAAATCCTATTCAAAAGGAACAATAAGCTTATGAAAATAGAAAGGAGAATAAGATGACTTTAATTACTGGAATTTTGTTTACTATAATTTTTTATAGTTTAACTAAGGATTTGATTAAAAAATATCCTGTCATATTTTATCTAGGAATATATGCTTGGACAGGATTTGTAGTTTATTATTATAATATGGGCTTTGATAGAAATTTTCCTACTTGGTTTAATGAATATTTTATGAAGATATTTTCAAGAGGAATATTTGCTACAGCTTCATTTATGATAGTAATGTTTTTAGGAACTATTACAAAACATAATGATTTTTCAAAAAAATTGATGGCAATTCGTGGAGAAATGTCTATAATGGCAAGCTTATTAGTTTTTAGCCACAATATAATATTTGGCTTGCGTTATTTCCCAATTCTTTTTACAAATCCTAGCTCTATGCCTCAAAGACAATTAATAGCATCAATAATAACAATATTTTTATTGTTGATGCTGATTCCTCTTTTTGTAACTTCTTTTAAGACAATACGTCGCAAAATGAAAGCTAAAAGTTGGAAAAATTTGCAAAAAATGGCATATCCATTTTTCATAGGAATATATATCCACGTAATGGTTTTATATTCAGCTAATTGGAAAGAAAATATGGTAGGAGTGGTTATATATACGCTTATATATTTGGCTTATATAATCCTAAGATTAAGAAAAAGAAATATAAAAATGCAAAAATCATTGGCAAAATAAAGTTAAAAATCCTCAAAATGAATTTAATTTCATTTGAGGATTTTTTTGTCCTTATTTTATTTGGCACTTAATGAAAATTCTGCAAATTTTTCAAAGTTTCCATCACTTTCTTTTCCAGAATTTTCATTAATTTTTGAACGACTTAGGGTAAAATTAAATTTTCTTCCGTCTTTTATTTCATCTAGGCTTAGGTCTGAGAAATAATTGTTGAAAATAAAGGTAGTTGAGTTTTCATCTGCAACTCTTTCATCTAGAGAAATTTTATTTCCTTTTTCGTCAACTCCTTTTAATTCATAAACATAGGCTTGATCAAGATTTTTTATTGTTGCTGTAAGAGTCATTGGATTTATTTTCATTAATGAGATTGTGGCGTTTGTTCCTTTTATTTTTAAATTTTCAGCGAAAATTTTGTTGTCTTCGTTTATTGTATTCATTGGAGATTCTATTGAAATTATTTGGCTTTTATTTGCGTCTGCAAAATATAAATCTACGCTAGCCTTATCTTTTTTTGGAAAAGATTTGTCAAAATTTATCATAAGATTTTCTGATGATGTTTTTTTGTCTTCTAACAAGCCTTCGCCTCCTGATGAGCCAATAGCTTTATAAGTTTTTCCATCAACAACCACCTTATACAAATATGAATTGTTTTTTGTATTTTCCTCTAAATTTTCTCCATTTCTTAGGGTATTTATAAATATTTTATTATCTTCAAAGGCTATATTTCCGATTACAAATGAATCTTCTCCAACTGTTACTGGTTTATTAATTTCTGCCATATATTTGTAGGAATCAGGACTTGCACCAAAGGCTTCCATCATAGTTACTTTTATGTCTGTTGTAAATTTTGAAACTTCGGCTTTTACAATTGGAATATTAAGTCCAGCTACTAGGATTAATGCAGCTGCTATTGGTAAAAATTTTTTTGATTTTTTATTTTTTTTGTAGGATTTTGCAGTTTTTATTAATTTTTCTTTTTCAAAGTCGTCTAATTCGATTTTTTCAATTTCAAAATCCATATCATTTATTTTGTCATAGATATTTTTCATAATTTGCTCCTTAAAGTTTTTTTGGCACGGCTTACTTTGTTGTAGAGTCTGTCTTTTGGAATTTTTGTGATTTTTTCTAAATCATCGTAGGAATAGCCTTCTATAAATAATTTTTTGAAAATCTCCCTGTCTTTTTTTGACAACATTTCAAGAATTTTTTCGCTTTCATCATAATTTTCTAAATTTTTATCATAAATAAAACCGGAAACATCATCAAGGTCAAGGCAGTCGTGTTTTGCTTCTTTTCTAATTGCGTCAATTGCCTTGTATTTGGCAACTCCTGCGCACCGATTTTTAAAAGATGACCTAGTAGGATCATAAGAATTTATATTATCCCAAATTCCAAGGAGAGCATCGTTTAAAATTTCGTCTAAAATATTTTTCCTATTTCCTATAGTTTTTACAATAACTCCTTTTAATATAGGCCCATAAAGGTTAATGAATTCAATCAAATATTTTTCATCTTTGTTCTTAATTCCTTTTATTAAATTTTTATCATCCATTATTTCCTCCTTTGCCTATATATTCGTATAAAGTTGAGCAAATCTATCCTTACTTTAAATTATATCTTTAATTTTTTATAAAAAAACCACCTCGATTTTTTCGAGATGGTTTATAGGTTTTAAAATTTTATTTAAATAAAAGATTAATATCAAAATCTTTTTCTATCATTTTATTGTCTAGCATAAATTTTTTGGTTCTTTCAAAGCCTTCTTTGTCTTTATCTGTAATTTTTGTTGAAAAATCATACATTGGATACATATAATCGTAGGCTTTATCGTCAAGGTCTAATTCTTTTTTTACAATTTCTTTTGTTTGGTCTTTATTTTTTTCCATAAATTCTGCTATTTCTTTTTGGGCATCATTTATTGCTTTTATTACATCTGGATGTTCTTTGGCAAATTTTTCTGAGCTTGCTACGCAAATTATAGCGTCAATTAAATCTTCGCCGTTTGTAATTTCATAAAGTCCTGCTTCTTTTGCCTTATAAGCTGCAGGTCCTCCCAAAAGTGCTACGTCTAAATTTCCTGAATCAAGGGCCGCTGCTGCATCAGGAATTGACATATTTGAAAATTCTACGTCTTTTTCAGTCAAATTTTCTTTTTCTAAATATGCTAGAAGTTCTTGGTGTAAGTTTGTTCCTGCAGGTCCTCCGATTTTTTTGCCCTTTAAATCTGATGGATTTTTTATTGAATCATCTTTGGCAAAAAGTGAAAATGCCTTTGGTGCTTTTGAATACATATTTAAAACTTTCAAATCTTGACCATTTGCCTTTGCAAGAATTGCAGAAGAACCGCCAAGTCCATAAAGCAAATCAACATCTCCGCTTGCAAGAGCAGCCGTTTGGTCTGCACCGCTTGTGATTTCCTTGTAATTAATTTTTACATTTGGAAGATGTTTTGCAAAAATTTCCTTATTTTTTTCGATAATTGATGGAACATTTAAAGGCGATGTTACATAAGTCACATTTAATTCATCAATTGACAATTTTTCCTTGCTATTTGAGGAAGGATTTGACATATTAGCATTTGAAATATTTTCATTTGATGCGTTGTCTTTGTTTGAGCATGATGTAATTGCAAAAACTAAGGCAAAAATTGATAAAATTTTTAAAAATTTATTTTTCATTTTCTTCTCCTATTATTTTTTTAAAATTTTCCCTCAAAATTTCCTTGGAGATTTTTTTATCTTCAAGATTAAAATCAGAAACTATTTTTCCCCTTTTCATTACTATAATTCTTTGGCCCAAATTGAGAGCTTCTTCAAGGTCGTGGCTTACAAATAAAAATCCAGAATTTTTGATTTTCATATAAGAAATTAATTCTTTTTCAAGCCTTTCTTTGCTAATCTCATCAACAGATGCAAAAGGCTCATCCAAAAGCATAAAATTATTTGGAAAAATAAGAGCGCGAGCAAGGGAAACTCTTGCTTTCATACCACCAGAAAGCTGAGAAGGGTAGGCGTTTTCAAAACCCTCAAGCCCAATTATCTTAATCCATTTTTTGCAAAGATTTTCGTTTTGATTTGAAAATAAAATATTTTCTTTGACATTTAGCCATGGCAAAAGTCTTGGATTTTGAAAAACTATGGAAGTTTTTATATCATTTTTAATAATTTTTCCAGAGTCAATTTCCAAAAGTCCGCCAATAGCCTTGATTAAAGTTGATTTTCCACAACCAGATGGGCCTATTAGGATATTTCTTTTTTGGGGATCTAAAGTTAAATTTATTTTATCCAAAGCCTTTATATTTTTATCGTCGATATTATAAGTTTTACAAAGGTCAATTAGACTTATACCATTCATTTTTAAGATCTCCCTTCAAAAAAAAGCTTGCAAATTTAACAAAAATTTTGTCAGAAATCATTCCAACAAAGCCGATTAGAAAAATTCCCACAAGAACTTTATCAGTTCTAGACATAAGCCTTGAAAAATTTATAAGATAACCAAGGCCCTTTGATGCGGCTATCATTTCCGCTGCAATAATTGACCTGTAAGCATAGCCAAGACCAATTCTTGCGCCAACAAAAATATCTTTCAAACTTGATGGCAGGATAATTTTTTTAAAAATTTCCCTGTTGTTATAAGAAAAAGCACGAGCCATTTCGATTAAATCAGGCTCTGCTACCATAAAACCCTTTTGAATATTTAAAAAAATAGGAAAAAATGACGCCAAAAAAACTATGGCGATTTTGCTAATTTCTCCAATTCCAAGCCACAAAATCAAGAGGGGAACAAGACCAAGAGGCGGAATACTTTTAAAAAAATTCAAAATATTTGAAAAATATGGGTAGATTTTAGGTTTTAAATAAAAAATCAAAGCCAAAAAAAAGCTTACAAGAAAAGCCAAAAAATATCCAACAAATACTCTAAAAAGGCTTGCAAAAAGATTAGAAAAAATCGAACCATCAACAAGCATAGCACAAAAAGTTTCAAAAACCTTAAAAGGCCCAGGCAAATAAATCGGCGAAAAAATTCCGATTTTATAAATAAATTGCCAAAAAAACAAAATAAGTATAAGTATTGAAAGATTTTTAAAATTAAAGTTAAATTTTTTCATAGAAACCCCCCTAATATTCTACCAGAAAATGAGAAAGTTTATCAATGATTATTTGGGAAAAAATTGTAAGAGTATTGATGTTTTTTAAAAATTAATATCATTCATTATCAAAAAAAGTAAAGAAAAAACCCATACCGACTAATAATCGATATGGGTTAAGTTTCATTTAGCTTATTTATGAAAAATTATCATAAAAATCTCTTATTCAAATTTTAAAGAATTTATAATATTTTCATTTAAAAGTTGGGTTTTATTTGTATTTTTTAATGGACCTGCAAGGATAATATTTACAAAATAATCTTTGGTTTCAAAGGCTATTTTTTCTCCTTCTAGTGAAAATTGCTCGGTATAAATTCTTACTTTTGATTTTAAAAACAATTTTTCTTTTACCATTTCTTCTTTTACTTCTCCCATTGGGCTTATAAAAGCTGGTGGAATTTGACTGCCTTGACTTTGGGCAAAAGAATTTTTCAAATCAATTGCCTTATCTTTTTTTATTTTTGAAATTATAATTTGATTTATTGTTTTTCCTGAAACTTGATTTTCATAAACGGTCAAAGCGTCGCTTTCTTGGATATTTTTCATATCTTGAGGAATATTAAAAGAAAAATCTCCCATATCAATTTTTTCTGTTGCGTAAAGATTTATATATTTGTCAAAAGATTTGAATGATTTGGCAACCATATTGAAATCTTCGCTTTCTGGATAGGTTGTCGACAATAAATCTGCCATTATATAAGGAGAGGCTTGGGATTTTTCCTTATCTTCTACAATTTGAAATTGAATAATATTTGTAGGCGTTGCCATAAATATATTTGTGTAAGAAAATTGATTATCTTCAACAATTGAATAATAAGTTTTCTTATAGTCGCTTTCAAGTCCAACAGGTTTTTGAACTACATTTGCATTTTCAATTTCCGAATTATATGTTTCTTTGTCAGAAATTTTATAAAGCTCATTTTTTATTTCGTCTTCTGATTTTTTTCCTTCTTCTAATAATTTTTTTATATTAATTGAAATGTCATAATCATCAGATTTTGGAAAATCAATCACATAGGTATTTTTATTAGAAGTATTAGAATAAACTTTGCACCTGTTTGGTATCCTTATATTAAAAGCTTCCAAGAAAATATTTTTGTCGTAATCAAGATTTTTAAGCTCATCTTTTGTATAAGGCTCATTGGAAGAAGTGGAAATATCATTTGGATAATCTCCCATCATTCTTTCAACGTACAAGGAATTATCTCTTTGAAATCCTTCAATATTTTCGTGCTTATATTCTAATCTTTTCTTTTTTTCTTTTTCGCTTGAAATACTATTTGCTGATATTTTTTCTTTTATTGTGCTGTCATTAGATTTATTTATATCTTCATCGAAATTTATGCAAGATGAAAAAAGTAATATAAATAAAACAATCAAAATTTTTTTCATAAGATCTCCAAATTTTATTTTACCTATTGATTATATCACAAATCCTTAAAAATTAAACAAATAAAAAGATTTTTACGAAAAATTAAAAATTTTAAAAAGGTCTTTAAAAAAGTTCCACTTCTTGGTATGATAAAAATGTAGGAAATTGTTTATTTCCTATTAACTTTAACAAGAGGATTTAAAGGAGAAAAAATGAATAGAGATTTAGGTATCAACTTATGTAGAGTGACAGAGGCAGCAGCTCTTGCAAGCGGAAAATATTTAGGCAAGGGCAAGAAAAACGATTCTGACAATATTGCAGTAGACCAAATGAGAGCAATGTTTAATTATTTGGGAATAAATGGCAGGGTTGTAATCGGAGAAGGAGAAATCGACGAAGCTCCTATGTTATATATAGGTGAAGAAATTGGCGATATGAGCCAAGATGATGTTGTAGATATAGCTGTAGACCCAATAGATGGAACAGCATCTCTTGCAAATGGAACTAGCAATTCAATCTCAGTAATTGCAGTTGCACCACAAGGTTGCTTACTAAATGCTCCAGATGTTTATATGAATAAAATTGCCACAGGAAGCAAGGCAAAAGGCGTAATAGATATAAAAAAATCAACCAAAGAAAATATAGAAAATGTAGCAAAAGCTTTGAACAAAAAAGTTTCGGATATTACAGTTTCAGTTTTGCACAGACCAAGACACGAAAAATTAGTTGAAGAAATAAGAGAAGCAGGAGCTAGAATTTCTATGGTAGAAGACGGCGATGTATTAACAGCCATAGCCACAGAATTATCAGATGGAAAAATTGATTTGATAATGGGAATAGGCGGAGCACCAGAAGGAGTTATAGCAGCCGCAGCCCTTAAATGTTTGGGAGGAGATTTCCAAGGAGTATTTGCCCCATCAGATTCAAAACAAGTAAAAAGATGCCTAAAAATGGGAGTAGATTTCGATAAAGTTTACACAATAGACGATTTGGTAAAAGGCGATGACGTATTATTTGCAGCAACAGGAATAACAGATGGAACTTTCCTAAAAGGCGTATCCTACACAAAAAATAATATGGCAAAAACCCAATCACTACTTCTAAGACTTCCATCAGGAACAATTAGATACATCGATTCTGTCCACAAACTAAATCAAAAACTAGATCAAAAATAAAGACAAAAACAACAAGCTTATAAAAATAAGAAGGATAGATTTTAAAATAAATTGAGATTTCTTGGGGATTATGTAAGTTTTATTTAAAAAAAATAGACTCATAATCCCCAAAAAAATGCACAGAATTTTGGATAAAACAAAATCCTTAATTATTAAATAATTAAAAGCCATAGAAAAATATGTAAAAACAAACAAAGAAAAGTACAGAGCTTTTCTATTATTTTTTATTATATTGAAAATTTTTTTATTAAAAATTTTTGATTTATTAAAAGATTTCATAAAAACTCCTCAAAGTTATTGATAACTGTTATCAATTTTATTATATAAAATCAGAAATTTTTGTCAACAAAGTACATAAAAAAAATAAATTTTTAAAATAGAATAAAAAACAAAGCAAAATTTTATAGAAAATTTTAAATTCAAAAGAATGTATTTAAAAAATTATTTGAAAATAATTATTTAATCTTTTCGAATTTTTCTATAAAAATTGATTAAAATGGGTAATATACATCTATATGGTCAATATGCTATAATTAAACTATATATAGTAGGAGGTGAAGGATGGCAAGCGATGTAATAAATCAAGTTAAAGATGCAGAAATTGCAGCTGACAAACTTGTAGACGATGCCAAAATAAAAGCCAAGGAAATAATTGAATCATCAAAAATCGAAGCAAGCAATTCTTACAAAGAAAAAATCGAAAAGGCAAAAAAAGATGCTAATGATTTAATCGAAAATGCAAAGAAAGAAGCAAGCGAAGAAAAGATTCCACTTATTGACAAGGCAAAAGATGAAAGCAAAGATATTTTAGACCAAGATGAGGGAAAAATTGAAGGGCTTTTAAATCTTTTAACAGAAAGGATTGTAAATAATGGCAATAGTTAAAATGGATAAGTTTAATCTTTTCTCTTTTGAAAATAATAGAAAAAGCCTTCTAGATATTTTACAAAAGTTTAACTATGTTCATTTTAACGATCTTGTGGTCGACGAAAAGGAAGACTACCTCAAAAAGGTATCTAACCAAGATAATCTTACAAGAATTGATGAAAAAAGATCAAAGCTAGAATATGCAATAAATTCTATAGAGAAGTTTTTGGATAAGGAAGAAAAATCTTCCTTAACAAAAAAGGACATGAGTCTTGATAATCTCTACAAAGAAGGCGAAAATTTTAGATTTGATGAAATATATCCTCAACTAAAAGAATACATTGATATAAGGGATAAAAGTCAAGATAAGATTAAAAATTTAAAAGCAGCAAATGAAGAACTAGAAAGCTTTAAGGCTTTGGATTTGGATATAAATTCTATTGAAAACTCACACAGATTTTTCGTAGAAATTGGCTCAATTGCAGATCAGTTTTATAAAGATTTTGACCAAGATTTAGTCAAAAAAGATTTCAAAACTGCCCTAGTTGTAGATCTTTCCAAAAAAGATAGCCTAAATTATCTAATAGCCATATCAAGTCTTGAAGAAGCAAAAGATTTTAGAGAATTTCTAAGAGATCATGGTTTTTCAAAAGCAAATATTAAGACCAAAAAGAAAGTTAGTGAAAAAATAGCTTTAAATCTAGAAGAAATTGAAAATTTAGACAAAAAGCTTAAAGATAGTGAAGAAAAAATTAAGCAAATGAAAATATTTTTGCCAGATTTTTACCTTTACCAAACTTATCTAGAAAATTTAAGAAAAAAAGAAGCAAGTAGCGAATTTTTCATCAAAACAAAAAGAATAGACTTCGTTGAAGGCTATATTCCTCACAATCTAAACGACAAGTTCAAAAAAGATTTGAAGGAAGTTTTGGGAGAAGATTTTGTACTTGATATAAAACAAGCAGACAAAGATGATCCAGATGTTCCTGTAATTCTTGATAACAACAAGCTTATCAAACCTTACGAATCAGTAGTAGAAACCTACTCACTACCAAAATATAACGAAGTTGATCCAACACTTTTGGTTTCAATTTTCTATACAATATTTACAGGTTTTATGCTTGGAGATTTGGGATATGGATTAATACTTTTTATTGGAACAATTTTACTTAGAAAATACAAAGATTTGCCAGAGTCAACTGACAAAATGGCAAGACTTTTTACAAGAGTTGGTCTTTCAGGATGTGTATTTGGACTAATATTCGGTTCATTTTTTGGAGGAATTATTCCACTACCAGGTCTAATTGATACACAAAAAGATTTCAACACCCTAATGGTTATTTCACTTATAATCGGTGGCATATCATTATTTACAGCTTTGGGCGTAAAAGCCTATATGCTAATTCGTGATGGCGATCCACTAGGTGCAGTATTTGATGTATTATTGTGGTATATGGCAGTAGGTGGAGCTATAGCCTTATATTTACTTGATGGATCAGGAAAAAATGTTGCAAAAATAATAATGATTATAGGCATGATAGGCATAGTTCTTACAGGAGGACGTGAAAATAAATCTGTTGGAGGAAAAGTTGCAGGAGGTTTATATTCTTTATATGGTATGAGTTCTTGGATTGGAGATTTTGTATCATTTTTAAGACTTATGGCGCTTGTTCTTTCAGGAGGATTTGTAGCTTATTCAGTAAACTTGATTGTAGGAATGTTGTGGCCAGCGGGAATTTTAGGAAAGATAGGAGCTATTATAGTTTTTGTAATTTTCCAATTATTTAACTTATTCCTATCAACCCTATCAGCATACGTTCACTCCCTAAGACTTGTTTATGTAGAAATGTTTAACAAGTTCTATGAAGGTGGCGGCAAGAAATTTAGACAAATGATAGAAAATAGTAAATTTATAAATATAATCACAGGAGGATACAATGGTTGATTTTTTAGTTGAAAATGGTGGAAAGATAATGGGAGCAGTTGCTGTTGCTATAGCAGTATTCTTATCAGGAATGGGATCTGCCAAAGGAACAGGAATGACAGGAGAAGCAGCTGCAGGCTTAACTGTAGAAGAACCACAAAAATTTGGTAAGGCACTTGTACTACAACTTTTACCAGGTACACAAGGACTTTACGGATTTGTAATAGGATTTATGATTTTAGGAAAATTAGGTGGAGATCTTAATTTCCAACAAGGACTTTATTATATCTTCGCAGCTCTTCCAATTGGAGTAGTAGGATATTTCTCAGCAATAGCTCAAGCAAAAGTAGCAGTATCAGGTATGAATATACTTGCAAAAAACGAAGATAATTTCGTACAAGGAATAGTTTATGCAGTAATGGTTGAGTTATATGCAATCTTAGGATTTGTAATTTCCCTACTTCTAGTAAACAATATATAAGGCTTTATTATGAACAATCTTGATTTATTATTAGATAGAATAAAAGAAGACGGCAAAAAAGAAGCCGATCATATCCTATCTAATGGTCAAAAAAGAAAAGAAGAAATAATAAAAGAATCAGAAGAAAAAGCCCAAAAAGAAGTTTCACAAATTATAGAAAATGCCAAAAAAGAAGCAAAAAGAATAAAAGAAAATTCAAAAGTAACTGCAAATAGACAGGCAAGAGATATAAAAATTGAAGCAAAAAATCAAGTTGTAGAAGAAGTTTTAGAAAAATTAATTGAAAAATTAGAAAAACTTGGACCAAATTCTTACAAAGATTTTGTCCTAAATAGACTAAAAGATTCAAAAATCGAAAAAGGCGAAATACTTTTACAAAAAGATATGAAATTTCATTTCAAAGAAGAAGATTTTAATGGGCTTAAAGTATCAAATGAAAGCGTAGAAGGTGGTTTTGTTGTAAAAAACGGAAAAATTTCCTACGACAATACCTACAAGTCTTTGGTAAACTTTGAAAAAGATTCTTTAGAAAAAATTATAGTTGATGAAATATTTAAGTGAGGTGATTTAGATGGATAGAGAAAAATTTATCCGCCCATCCATTACTACAAGAGTATACGAAAAAAATCTCCTTACTTCAGAAAATTTAAAAAGGCTAATAGATACAGATAACCTAAATGAGGCTATATCATCCTTAAACGATACAAAATATGGCGAGCTTTTACAAAAATTAGATAGAAATGAAGATTATGAAAAAGCCCTATCTCAAATGCTTTTAAATTCATATAAGGATATGATAAAAATAAGCCCTGACGAAAACTTGGTAAAATATTTGGAAGAAAAATATAATTTTCATAATTTGAAAGTTTTATTAAAAGAGCTTATTCAAGATGAGGACTACAAGTCTATCTATATTGATATAGGGAAAATTGACCTTGTAAAAATAAAGAGAAATCTCAAAGAAGACATAAATCAAAATGACAAGTATTTTTCTTATGCAAAAAAAGCCCTAGACCTTTATAAAGAAAATAAGGATCCTCAAGATATAGACTTATCTTTGGATAAAGATTTTTATGAAAAACTTTTAGAAGATAGCGAAAATCTCAATTATGAAAGTTTAATAAAATTTACCAAAGAAAGAATTGACCTTACAAATTTAAAAACACTTTTAAGAATTAAAGGTCAAGACCAAAGTGTAGACTTATTAGAAAAAGCCCTAATAGATGGAGGAAACATTGAAAAAAATCTCTTTAGAGATTCACTAAATGCAGAAAAAACTTCATATTCAAATCTATTTTTCAAAGAAAAAATTTACCCACAAGTAAAAAATGCTTTGGAAGAAGATGATTTGTATAAGGCTATGCAAAAAATAGAAAAAATAATCGATAATCACTTGATGGATTTTGCAAAAGAAAGTAAAAAAGTAAGTTATGGTCCAGAAGTAATTATGGGTTATCTTATAAGTCGTGAAATGGAAATTAAAAACTTGAGAATTATCCTAACAGCCAAACTAAATTCACTTTCTCGTGAATTTATGGAAGAAAGGTTGCGTGATTTGTATGTATAGGGTAGCCGTAATAGGAGATAAAGATTCTGTCCTAATGTTTAAGGCATTGGGAGTTGACGTATATACAGCAGTAGATGGAGAAGATGCAAAAAAACTTGTAAATAAACTTGCCCAAGAAGATGTGGGAATAATATTTATTACAGAAGATTTTGCAGCAAAAATCCAAGATACTATAGACAAATACAGAGAAAAAATGACTCCAGCAATTATACTTATACCATCCAACAAGGAAGATCTTGGACTTGGAATGGCAGATATAAATAAGAGTGTAGAAAAAGCTGTTGGAGCTAACATTTTGAACTAAAAGGAGACCAAATTTGAATAAAGGTAAAATCACAAGAGTATCAGGTCCACTTGTAGAAGCAAAGGGATTATCTGATGCTAATATCTATGATGTGGTCGAAGTTTCAAAAGATAAGCTCATCGGAGAAATTATAGAGATGAGAGGGGATGTTGCAAATATTCAAGTTTACGAAGAAACAACTGGAATTGGACCTGGAGATGAAGTAGTCTCAACAGGAGCTCCATTATCAGTTGAACTTGGACCGGGACTACTTGAAAGAATGTATGACGGAATCCAAAGACCACTAGAAAAACTTGAATTATTGGCAGGAGAATTCCTAAAAAGAGGAGTTACAGCCCCACCACTAAATAGAGAAAAATTATGGGAATTTAAAGCGGAAAAAGAAGTTGGCGATGAAGTAATCCCTGGAGATATTCTAGGAAGTGTTGATGAAACTTCAGTAATTAACCATAAAATTATGGTGCCAAATGGAATTAAAGGAAAAGTTAAAGACATAAAGGATGGAGAATTTACAGTTGACCAAACAGTTGCTGTAATTGAAACAGAAGATGGCGATAAAGAATTAAATATGATTCAAAAATGGCCAGTAAGATCTCCAAGACCATTTAATAGAAAACTTGATCCAGACACACCACTTATAACAGGACAAAGAGTTATTGATACATTTTTCCCAGTTGCAAAAGGTGGAGCTGCATCAATTCCGGGACCATTTGGATCAGGAAAAACAGTTATCCAACACCAAATTGCAAAATATGCTGATGCTGACGTTGTAATTTATGTAGGTTGTGGAGAGCGTGGAAACGAAATGACTGACGTACTTGACGAATTTCCAGAACTAATCGATCCAAAAACTGGCGAATCAATCATGAAAAGAACTGTACTTATAGCAAACACATCAAATATGCCGGTTGCAGCCAGAGAGGCAAGTGTTTATACAGGAATTACCATGGCAGAATATTATAGAGATATGGGATATTCAGTTGCCTTAATGGCAGATTCCACATCAAGATGGGCAGAAGCCCTTCGTGAGATGAGTGGACGTTTGGAAGAAATGCCAGGAGACGAAGGATTCCCAGCTTATCTTGCAAGCCGTATAGCAGATTTCTACGAAAGAAGTGGAAAAGTTATAGTAAACGGACAAGTAGAAAAAGAAGGATCACTTTCAGTAATAGGAGCAGTTTCTCCTCCAGGTGGAGACTTATCTGAACCTGTAACCCAAGCAACCCTTCGTATAGTAAAAGTATTCTGGGGACTTGATTATGATTTGTCTTACCAAAGGCACTTCCCAGCTATAAACTGGTTAAATTCTTACTCACTATACCAAGATAAAATGGATTCATATATAGATAAAACTGTTGATGAAAAATTCTCAAAAAATAGGATGAGAGCAATGAGTCTTCTTCAACAAGAATCATCCCTACAAGAAATTGTAAGACTAATCGGTCGTGATGGATTAAGTGATGATGATAAATTAAAACTTGACGTAACAAAATCACTAAGAGAAGATTTCTTGCAACAAAATGCCTTCCACGAAACAGATGCTTTCTGTCCAATGGAAAAACAAGACTTAATGCTTGATACAATTCTTTATTTCTATGACAAAAGTTTAGAAGCTCTATCTGATGGGGCAAATCTTGACAGACTTGAAGAGCTTGAAGTAAAAGAAAAAATCACAAGATTAAAACTTATAAAAGATGAAAACTTGGAAGAATTTGACCAAGTCAAAGAACAAATCGACAAAGAATGCAAAGAAGCTGTAGCAAAGGGGGAGGATGAATAATGCTAAAAGAATATAAAAGCGTATCAGAAGTAGTTGGACCCCTAATGCTTGTCGAAGATGTTAGTGGAGTTGATTATGAAGAGCTAGTTGATATAGAACTTCAAACAGGAGAAAGAAGAAGAGGAAGGGTAATAGAAATTGACGAAAACAATGCTGTTGTCCAACTTTTTGAAGGATCTTCTGGAATCAACTTAAAATCAACATCAGTAAGATTTTTAGGTAGACCACTAGAACTTGGCGTAAGCGAAGATATGATAGGAAGAACTTTTGATGGACTAGGAAGACCAATCGATGATGGTCCATCAATTATTCCTGAAGAAAAAAGAGATGTAAACGGAGTTGCAATAAATCCTGTAAGCCGTGATTATCCATCAGAATTTATTCAAACAGGTGTATCAACAATCGACGGATTGAATACCCTTGTTCGTGGACAAAAACTTCCAATATTTTCAGGCTCAGGACTTCCACACAATAAATTTGCAGCCCAAATTGCAAGACAAGCAAAAGTATTAAATGATAGTGAAGACTTTGCCGTTGTTTTTGCAGCTATAGGAATTACATTCGAAGAAGCTCAATTCTTTAGACAAGATTTTGAAAAAACTGGAGCTTTGGATAGGTCAGTAATGTTTATAAACCTTGCAGATGACCCTGCAATCGAGCGTTTATCAACACCAAAAATGGCCCTAACAGCAGCAGAATATTTGGCTTTTGAAAAAGGCATGCAAGTTTTGGTTATCATGACAGATATGACAAACTATGCAGAAGCCCTTCGTGAGGTTTCAGCAGCAAGAAAAGAAGTTCCAGGTCGTCGTGGTTACCCTGGATATCTTTATACAGACCTTGCAACCCTTTATGAAAGAGCTGGAAAATTAAAAGGAAAACCAGGTACAATTACCCAAATTCCAATTTTAACCATGCCAGAAAATGATATAACTCACCCAATCCCAGATTTGACAGGCTATATCACAGAAGGACAAATTATTTTATCAAACGAATTATATAACCAAGGAGTAAACCCACCAGTTTCAATTCTTCCATCATTATCAAGGCTTAAAGATAAGGGAATTGGAGAAGGAAAAACTAGAGAAGACCATGCGGATACCATGAACCAAATTTATGCAGCTTATGCATCTGGAGTTGACGCAAGAGAGCTTCAAAAAATCCTTGGAGATTCTGCCCTTTCAAAGGCTGACCTTGCCTTTGCAAAATTTGCAAAACAATTTGAAGAAAAATATATAAATCAAGGATTCTACACAAATAGATCCATAGAAGATACCCTAAATCTTGGTTGGGAATTATTAAAAATAATACCAAAATCTGAACTAAAGAGAATCGATGACGAATTAATCGATAAATATTTGGATAAAGACGAAAACAAAAAGGAGTCTTAGGCTATGACAAGGCTTAATGTAACTCCAACCAGGATGAATTTAAATACCTTAAAGAAAAGACTTGCCACATCCAAAAGAGGCTACAAACTTTTAAAAGACAAGCAAGATGAGTTAATGAGACAATTTCTTGAAAAAATCAGAGAAAATAAAAGACTTCGTGAAGAAGTTGAAGCTGATTTGAAAGAATCATCAAAAGGATTTTTGATGGCTTCATCTTTTATGAGCCCAGAATTTTTGGAAGAAGCAGTAAGTTTTCCAACACAAAAAATTGGGGTAGATATAAAAGTAAAAAATGTCATGAGTGTAAGAATTCCTCAAATGGAATTTAAAATTGACAAGGGAGGAAACGAAAATGCCTCTATGTATCCTTATGGACTTGCTCAAACATCAGCTGATTTGGATCTTGCCATAAAAGGATTAAACAAGGTTATGGATAAACTATTAACTTTGGCAGAACTTGAAAAATCAACTCAACTTATGGCAGATGAAATCGAAGGAACAAGAAGAAGGGTAAACGCCCTAGAATATAGGACAATTCCAGATTTGGAAGAAACAATAAAATATATTAGAGCTAAGCTAGAAGAAAATGAAAGAGCAACTATCTCAAGACTTATGAAAGTTAAAGATATTATATCCGAAGCCTAAGTCTTGAAAATAGAAAATTTCATAGTTTAGTAATAAAGATAAAAGGGACGTGTTAAGCGTCCTTTTAATAAATAAATTTTGAAGGAGAAACAAATGGATACGGAAGGACCCTACGCGAATTTAATAATTTTTTTAATAGTTTTGGCACTTATTTTATTAAATGCCTTGGTTAATATGATTTTTTCATCTTTAACTTCCCTAAATCATCAAAAATTAAGAGAGATGGTAGAAAATGGAGATAGTAAAGCTAAAGATGTTTTGATTTTATCTCAAGACCAACAAAGACTTATGCAAAGTCAAAATTTTCAAGATGGAGTTTTGTCAATTATTACAATTGCCTTTCTTTTATTAAATATAAAAGATACTTTGAAAAATTTTTTAAATAGAGAATCGGATTTTATGCAAATGCTTATAATGATTCTTATGGTAATTGTTTTTGTAGTTATAAAAAGAATTTTTGCCAATATGATTCCTCAAAGAATTGGAATTAGAAATCCCTATACTATTTCCAAAAAGACAAGAGGATTTGCAAAATTGATTTTGTTTTTGACAAGGCCCTTTGTAAGTTTTATAAATAAAATTACAAATATCATTATGAATATTTTTGGAATTGAGTCTAAGGCTATTGAAAAAGAAGTTACGGCAGAGCAAATAAAATCCATTGTCCAAGTTGGAGAAGACCAAGGAGTTTTAAGACCATTAGAATCAAAAATGATTCATTCAATTATGGAATTTGATGACGTGTGGGCAGAAGAGATTATGACAGCAAGGCCTGAAGTATTTATGATTGATATAAAAGATAGGGAGAGAAAATACTTGGATGAATTTATCAAATTAAAACATTCAAGAATTCCAGTCTACGATGAAGAAGTCGATAATATTTTGGGGATAATTTATACCAAAGATTATCTCTTAGAGGCACTTGATGTGGGAATTGCAAGTGTTGATATTAGAAAATTAATAAAACCAGCCTTTTTTGTGCCAGAAAAAATTGAAATTGATAAATTATTTTCTCAAATGCAAAAAGATCATACTCACATGGCGATTTTGATAGATGAGTACGGTGGATTTTCGGGACTTGTTACTATGGAAGATTTGGTTGAAGAAATTGTTGGAGATATGGACGATACATTCGACAAGGATCTACCAGATATTAGAAGTTCAACCAAGGGTTCCTATATAGTAAAAGGTTCGACATCAATAAAAGATTTAAATGAATTTTTGGGACTAGATATTGATGAAGAAAACGACCAATACGATACAGTAGGTGGTTTTATAATCGATAAACTTGGCTTTATTCCAGATGAAGGCTGTGAAAAAGCAGTAGTCTACAAGGATTACGAATTTAAAATTTTATATATTGAAGAAACTCGAATTAAAATTGTAAGAATTAAAAAAATAAAAAATCCTGAAAAAATTTCGGATTAAAATAAAAATTTAAAAAAATGAACCTGTACAAGGCTAAGAAGTCTTTTGTGCAGGTTCATTTATTTTTTGTGTTTGAATAATGTTATTATATTTTTGATAATAAAGTATTGTCAAAGAAAAACTAATATGCTATAATACAAAAGTAATTTTATATGATGGAGAAAAGCTCAGATTTGTTTCTGGGCTTTTTACGTCTATAAGGAGGTTTTATGTTAAATTATGCACACAGGGGCTTTAAGGCAAAGTATCCAGAAAATACTATGCTTGCTTTTAGAAAAGCTCTAGATGCGGGAGCAGATGGCATTGAACTTGATGTTCATTTATCAAAAGATGGACATTTGGTTATAATACACGATGAAAATCTGCTGAGAACTTGTGGCTGTGACGTTTTTGTTAAGGATTTAAATTTAGAAGAATTAAAAAAACTAAATGCAGCCTATGGATATGACGGAATTGATGAGAAAATTCCTACTCTTCGAGAATATTTTGATTTTGTAAAGGATACTAATCTTATTACAAATATTGAAATTAAAAATGGCTTGATAGCTTATGATGGAATTGAAGAAAAATTATATGAGCTTATGAAAGAATATGAAATTTGTGATAGGATAATTATTTCATCTTTTAATCATGAATCTGTTCTTAGGATGAAGGAAATCGATAGCACATTAAAATTGGGATTTTTGGAAGAATCTGTTTTAGCTAATCCTGTGAAATATTTAAAAGATAATGGAATTTTTTATTTTCATCCTTTGGTAAATACTGTTGACAAAGATCTTGTTTCAAAGCTTCATGATGAAGGAATTTTTGTAAATGCGTGGCTTTCTTCAAAACTTTCTTATAATTTGGAAGATTTTGTTGAAATGGGTTTTGATGGTCTTATTACTGACTTCCCTGATAGGGTTGATGAATTATTAAAATAATAAATAAGGAGATTTTATGCAGAATTTAGAACTATTTTTAGAAAAATTTAATAAGATATTGTGGGGAAATTGGCTTGTATTTGTATTGTTAGGCCTTGGTATACTTTATTCAATAGCAACAGGATTTGTACAAGTTAGACATTTTAAATTTATTATTCATAATACTTTGGTAAAAAGTTTTAAGGAAAGAAATATTGAAAAAAGAGAAGGTTCTTTGTCTACATTTCAAGCTATGATGGTAACTTTAGCTGGAAATATTGGTGGAGGAAATGTAGTTGGTGTAGCGACAGCAATTGTTGCTGGTGGATATGGTGCTATATTTTGGATGTGGCTTGCTGCATTTTTTGGAATGGCACTAAAATACGGAGAAATCGTTCTTTCACAAATTTATAGAGGAGAAGACGAAGACGGAAATATCTTATCAGGTCCAATGTATTACATAAGAGATGGATTAAAAGCTCCAGCTTTAGGAATTGTAATAGCAGTTTTGATGACTATAAAAATGATGGGAGCAAATCTTGTTCAATCAAATACAATTGCTACAATACTTGCAGATAATTTTAAAGTCAATAATCTATTGACAGGAATTATTTTGACAATTTTATTATTTATGATAGCAATTGGTGGACTTAAAAGATTAGCAAAAGTTGCAACAAGCCTTGTACCTATTATGTCTATTCTTTATGTTGTATTATGTTTATTAGTTATAATTGTAAATATTAAAAACGTTCCTTTAGTTTTTAAGGCGATTTTTGATGGAGCATTTTCTTTTAAAGCTGCCGCAGGTGGTGTAGGCGGACTTGTTATAGCAAGAGCTATGCAATACGGTATAGCAAGAGGAATGTATTCAAACGAGGCAGGAGAAGGAACAGCACCATTTGCTCACGGTACAGCTATTGTAGATCATCCAGTAGAAGAAGGAATTACTGGAGTTACAGAAGTATTTTTAGATACAATAATTATTTGCTCACTTACAGCAATAACAATAGGAGTATCACAAATACCAATAGACGGAGAAACAATACAAGCATCAAACATGGCAATTAGTGCAATAGGAACAGTATTTAAACCCCTATCTTATGTAGCAATATTTGCACTATTGATATTTTGCTTTACAACCCTTATGGGACAATGGTTTAATGCCGCAAAATCATTTACCTATGCCTACGGAGAAAAATTTACAAGCAAAGTTAAATTTATTTATCCATTTCTTTGCATAGTAGGTTGTTTAGGAAAAATAACAATGGTTTGGACAATTCAAGATATAGCCATGGGACTTGTAATAATTCCAAATATCCTTGCCCTATTAGTTTTAGTAAAAGAAGTAAGAAAACAAACAAAAGATTTTTTCGAAAACAAGTAGGAAAAGCTAAATGGAAGACTTAGAATTTATAAAAATACTAATATTAAGATTATTTTTAGCTTGTTTAGTTGGTGTAATAATAGGTCTTGAGAGAGAATTTAAAGGAAAATTTGCAGGAATAAGAACACATACAATAGTAGCTTTGGGAGCAGCCCTTGCAATGATAGTTTCAAAATATGGTTTTTCAGATTCAAGCCATTACGATGCAGAAAGAATTGCAGCACAAATAGTATCAGGTATAGGATTTCTTGGGGGAGGTCTTATATTTATAAAAAAAGATTATATATCAGGACTTACCACAGCGGCAGGAATTTGGACTACAGCAATAATAGCCATGAGCATAGGTGCTGGAATGTATATAATAGGAATATGCTCAAGCATATTAATATTAATTTTACAATTGTTTTTAAAAGAAGAATTTGGGATTTTTAGTTTTATAAAAAGGCCCTATACCATAGATATAGTTTTAGATAATCCTATGAGCATAGAAAAAATATATAAGTACTTCAAAAAAGAAAATATAAAATTCAGCGAAAAATCCATAAATTATAGAGATGATAAGCTGATATTAGAAGTACAATATCACAATAAAAACGAAAATGAACTAATAGGAATTATAAATTTTTTGAGAGAAAACAGAAGAGTTTTTAAGTTTAGTTTGGATTAAACAAATTTATAAAGTAGACGAAAAATTCCAAAAATCGCAAAGTGAAAAGTTTACAAAAACACTGCTAATTAATAGTAGTGTTTTTTGTTTTAGTTTTTATTGTTTCTAATATTTTTTAATAATAAAGCTATAAAATACATTTCAAAAAATTTCTTTCGTTTTATTTTTTTGATAAATCGCTTATAATATTAGTAAAAGAATTAGAAATTAGGGATAGGTGGTTTATGGTAATTAATAGGTATATAGTTTTTTATTTTTTCTTTGCCCTTTTGGGTTGGGTTTGGGAAAGTATTTATTGCACTGCTCAAAATCAAAAATGGCAAAATAGGGGGTTTTTGTATGGACCTCTTTGTCCGATTTATGGTTTTGGATCGATTTTTGCTCTTTTTGCTTATGATTTGGTAAATGGTGGAGTCTTGGAAAGACTTTCGTCGCTTCAAATTTTTGTTGTGGGATTTGTGGTTTCCATGATTTTGGAATATCCTACTTCCTATATTCTTGAAAAATTATTTCATGCAAGATGGTGGGATTATACGGATGTGCCTTTGAATTTAAATGGAAGAACTTCTGTTCCAACTTCTGTTGGTTTTGGTCTTGCTGGAATTTTGGTTATGAATTATTTGATTCCTATGGCAGAGAATTTGTACTTGCTCTTGCCAGAAATTTTTGTAATAATTTTGCCTTTTATTTTGATTGGAATTCATTCATCAGATTTAACTCTCACAGTAATAAACTTAACTAACTTCCAAAAAGAATTAGATGAAATTGAAGAAAACTTCCAAGAAAAAATGACTCAAAGAGTGGATAGTTTCTACAGAAAGAAAAAAATGTACAGCCCAAAAGCTCTTAGAAGGGTTGTTTCCTTTAGGATGAGTGAATCAAGAAATAAAATTGCTGAAAGAATTTTAAAGGGAATAGAAAAAATCGAAGAGGAAAGAAAAAAATCATAGAATATTTTTAAAAAAACAGGTGGATTTGACCTATCCCATATAATTTGGGAGTAAGCTAAGATCAGCCTGTTTTTTATTTCTTTTCAATGTTGATTAGGAAAAATTAAATTTATATGATTTTTTATAGTTAATAAAAACTAGCTATCTTGATAAATGTCTGCCCTCTTTGATGGTTTTGCCAGAAAGAGGGCATTTTATGGGTAATAGATATAATTTTAAATATGGACAAGTGTATTAACAAAATCAAGCTAGATAAGTTTTATATTTTTATAGCTTAAATTTTCCTAAGAATTTTAATGGTTATTTTCGCTACTGGTTGGATTTTCTTTTTTTATTTCTTCTGTTGGATTTATCTCTTTTGATTGATTTGTATTTGTTTGGTCTTTTTCCTTTTTGTTTTCTGGGGTATTTGACTTATCCTTGTTATTTTTTTCTTTTTTGCTATTTTCGTTTTTTTCAATATTTTCTATTTTTTTATTTTCGGTAATTTCTTTTGTTTCAATTTCTTCTTTATTTTCTTCTTCTATTGTTTCTTTTTTGATTGAAACTTTTGGTAAATCTTTTTTGTAGGTAATTTTTCCATTTTTCATTTCAAAATCTCTTGTATAGAAGTTTAGAGTTTGATCTTGTATGAATACTTGAACCATTGAATCTCCTATATTTAAAATATCTGCTGAGTCTACTTTATAGTGGTTTTTCAAGAATTCTTTTATATCTTCGATTTTTATTTTTGATTTGTATTCTAGGTTTGTGTTTGGGTTTTCTATTTTGTATTTTATTGTTTTTACAACGTCTTTGGCTGTGTATGGACCAAATTTTTTGTCTTTTTGCATTTGGATGATTTGTTTTATTGTTTTTGCATGATAATGGTTTAGATGGTACCAATAAAAAATATTTTCTCTTACTCCGTTTGACCCATATACTGCTTCATTTTCTGGAAGATTTCCAAAATGTGTAAATTTTGATAGGTCGCCTTCAAGGTATGGAATTACTCCTTCTATTAATTCGGCTCTTATATCTTTATATTCGAAAATTTCATCGTCTGATACGGCAATATCATCGCTTTCGTTTTTTTCTACTATATATTCTGCGTCTGGATAAATATGTCTTGGATTTTCTTTTACTACTCCAACTTCTTCATCGCCTCTGTACAAATGCCAGTGATCTTTGTGATCGATTATTTTGGTAATTCCTTTTGGCCATTTTTCATCTTTTTTATCTTTTGGTGGCTTAACTTCGGGATTATTTTTTTCTGGTTTTTTGTTTTCTGAATGATTTTTATTTCCATATTCGCCAAAGTATGCCTTAGGGAATAAATCTTTTGGATTTGTGTAGGTTATTGCCTCTCTATTTTTTGAATCATAAACGTGGTAGTGGTCATTGTGAACAAGAATTTTTACTATGTCATACCTGTTTATAGTTCCCTTTCCTAAGATTGGAATTAATTTTAAATTTTTTATTTTCTCAAGTCTTTCTTTTTCCTTGCTTGATGAATTTTCGTTTTTATTATTTTTATTTTTTCTATTGTTTTTCGAATTGTTTCCTGCATTTGCAAGTTTTTTATTTGTTTTGGTATTTTGATTTGAATGATTTCCAGTATATATTCCAATTTTTATGTGTGGATAAGAAGTGCTTGGATTTGAATATGAAATATATTCATTTCCATTTGCTGTATAGATATGCCAATGGTCGCCGTGTTGTAATATTTTTACAACCTTATCTCCTGATAGTTTTTTCGAATTATTTGTTTTGTTTTTTGCTTGACTTGTAGGATTTGTCCTATGGTTTCCTGTGTATGTTCCAATTTTTATATTTGGGAAAAGCCCTGATGGATTTTCGTATGTTAAATATTCGCCACCATCTTTTGTATAAACGTGCCAATGATCGCCGTGTTTTTTTATGGCAATAACATTTTTGTTTTTTAATTTGTTTGTATCGACTACATCTACAAGATCAACGCCTCCATCTTTTCCAAAATCTTTTGGATCTTTGTAAGAGATGTGTTCTTTGCCGTCTTTTGTAAAAATATGCCAATGGTCTCCGTGTTTTACAACTTTGACTATGTCATCTTTTTTAATTTCTGAATCGACTAAAACTTCCGTAGTATTGTCTTCTTTTATTTTTTGTTCTGTTTTTACGCTTGCTTTTTTTTCTTTTTTGTCTTGGATTTTTTCGTTATTTTTATTAAAACATGAAGTCAAAACGAAAGATGTTGCCAAAGCAAGGGCAATTATTTTTTTATTTTTCATATAATCTCCTATTTTTTTATTAAAAGTACTAAAATCAAACTAAATACCGCTATTAAAACTACAACTGAACCAGGTCTTAGGTTAAAAATATAAGAAAGCATAAGTCCTGCAAATACAAAAACCAAAGAAAAAATTATGGAAAGGATTAAGCTATTTTTGTAAGATTTGCAAATTTGTATTGCAATAATTGATGGAATAACCAAAAGTGAGGAAACTATCAAAGAGCCAATTGTTTTTGCAGAAATTGCTACAGCTATCGCTGTCAAAAAACTTATTGTAAAATTCAATAGCTTAACTCTAAGGCCCAAAATTTGAGAAGAATTTGGATCAAAAAGCAAAAGGTAAAAATCATTGTAAAAATGAAAATAAATTATTAAAAAGCAAAGACTTAAACCAATTAACAAATAAAATTCTTCTTGAGAAATTGTAACAATTGAGCCAAAAAGATATGAACAAATAGCATTTGCACTTGCGGATAAATCAGCCATAATTCCAGCAATTCCAATTGATGCTGCAAGAATAATTACTGTTGAAACTTCTTGGTAATTTTTCAATTTATTTCTAATAATTTCTATAGAAAAAGCAGCAAATATACAAAAAATCATAGCCGAAAGAATTGGGCTTATGCCAAATGCAAGACCTATGCTAAGACCTGCCAAAGATGAATGGGATAGAGTATCCCCAATCATTGAAAGTCTTTTTATCAGAACTAATTGACCAATACAAGGAAGGATAATAGCAATTAAAGCTCCAGCCACAAAGGCCTTTTGCATAAAATCATATTCAAAAATATTAAACATAAAAATCTCCCAAACTTTCCTTTAATTTATTTTTGTCGATTTTTCTAATTTTCTTAGCAGACAAATGAAAAACTTCATCAGCAAAAATAGATGCAAGTTTATAATCGTGGCTAATCATCAAAATAGTTTTTCCGTTGTTTGTTAAATTTTTCAAACGCTCATAAAAATCCCTAGAAAATTTCATATCTATAGCAGCCGTAGGCTCATCCAAAATAAGTAGCTTTGCATCTTTTATAAAAGCTAAAATCAAAGCAAGTCGTTGTATTTGTCCCCCAGACAAATCACAAAGAGCATGATATTTTACATCAAGCAAATCAAAATCTTTCAAGAGCTTATCAATATCGTAAGATTTATTCAAAAATTTTATGTGGTTTTGAATAACTTCCTTAACATTCGTTGGAAAAAGTTTATAAGATTGAACAGAAGTTTGAGAAATGTAAGCTAAATCTTTGTAGTGATTAGACTTTTCTATTGGATCAGAAAAAATTTTAATCTCTCCCCTATAATCCTTTAATTGATTTAAAATTAAACGAATAAGAGTTGTTTTTCCAGCGCCATTTTCACCAATTATCAAGGCGAATTTTCCTTTTTCAACCTGCATAGATAAATTTTCCAAAATATTTTCCTGTTCATAAGAAAAACTTAAATTATTAATCTCTATTGCAAACTTACTCATAAAAAGACTCTTTCAAGGCTTCTAAATTTTTTTCCATCAATTTCAAATAACCCATTTCAGCTTCCTCTTTAGTCAAATTTTCCATAGTATATAAAGTCGACGTTTTTGTATTCGTAGATTTTGCCAAAGTTTCAGCAACTTTTGGGGTAGCCTTACCTTCAAAAAATATTGTAGAAATATCATGTTTTTTCACAAAATCAGCTATAGTTTTAAGTTGCTTAGCAGAAGGCTCATCCTCAGGAGATATTCCTGTAACTGCAACTTGTTTTAAATTATAATCATCAGCCAAATAATTAAAAGCGGCATGAGAAACAACAAAATATCTTTTATTCTCATCAACATTTTTAAGCTCATCAGCAAATTTTTTGTCTAATTGCTTGAATTTTGCAATATTTTCATCAAGATTTTTCTTGTAATAATCTTTATTTTTAGGATCAATTTCAACAACTTTTTCATAAATATCCTCAAGCTCAGTAATTGCATTTTTTATAGAAAGCCAAGTGTGAGGATTTACCTTATCCTTTGAAACTTTTCCATCCTTTGCAGAAGAAAGTAAAGTTAAATTTTTAGAAAGATCAACAAATTTTTCCTTATTATCAGAAGAATTTTTTAAATCATCAATGAAAGTTTCCATAGAAGCTCCGTTATAAATTACCAAATCAGCCTTGATAATATTTTTAATATCTTCAGTTTTTAGCTCAAAAGAATGAGGCTCTTGGCTTTTATCAATAATAGATTTGACAATAAATTTATCGCCAACAATTCTTTTTGTAAGCTCCTCCACAGGAAAAAAGCTTGTATAAATTAATTTCTTATTAGAAGAATCTTCTTTTTTTGAAATATTTTCTTTTTGACATCCCCCAAATAAAAAAATAAATCCAAAAATTAAAAAAACCGCTAATAAATTTGTTTTTTTGTGTTTCATATAATCTCCTTTCTTGCAAATGATTCGCATTATAATATTTTTAATTCTACTACAGAAAAAAAATAAATGCAAATGATTTGCAAGATAAAATTAAAGATTTTATAAATTATTCTATCCAAAGATTTTTTTAAGATTTGTAGAGATTATTATAAAATTTATCAAAAATATAAATTGAAAAAATTATTCATTTCGGTATTGTAAAAGTAGAAAAGAAAAGGAGAATTTATGATTTACAAAGCAGATTACGTAATACTAGAAGACAAAATTGAAAAAGATTTATTTGTAGAAGTGGAAGATGGAAAGGTAAAATCACTTTCCAAAAATGAGCCAGAAAATTTCACTTATTTGGAAGGAATTTTGGCTCCAGGACTTGTGGACACCCACATTCACGGCTACAAAAATGAGGATATAATGAATGCCAAAAAAGGAGCATTGGATATAATTTCACAAGGCTTACTTGAAACAGGTGTCACATCATTTTTGCCAACAACTCTTACAGATTCAACTGAAAGATTAAATGAAGCTGTAAAAGTTGTGGGAGAAGAATATAAGGATGTAAAGGGTGCAAAAGTTAGGGGAATATTTTTGGAAGGTCCATTTTTTACAGAAAAATATAAGGGAGCCCAAAATGAAAAATATATGTCCGATCCTGATATAGAAAAATTGAAAAAATGGAAAGAATTATCAGGTGGACTTGTAAATAAAATTGCCATTGCCCCAGAAAGAGCCGGATCACAAGAATTTATAAAAAAAGCAAATGCCATGGGAGTTTATGTTGCCCTAGGACATTCCGATGCATCTTATGATGAGGCTATTAAAGCAGTAGAAGATGGAGCAAATATTTTTGTTCACACTTTTAACGGAATGAGCGGACTTCATCACAGAAATCCTGGTATGGTAGGAGCAGCTATGAATTCGGATGCAATTTCAGAATTAATTTGCGATGGTCATCACGTAAATCCAGCTGCTGCAGAAATTTTGATAAATAAAAAAGGCTATGATAAAATTGCCTTAATAACAGATTGTATGATGGCAGGAGGAATGCCAGAAGGATCATACAAACTTGGAGAATTTCCAGTAAAAGTAGAAAATGGAACAGCAAGATTAGAATCAGGATCATTAGCAGGCTCAATTTTAAAATTAAAAGAAGCAGTTCAAAATGTAGTAAATTGGGATATAGTAGATGTGTTTGAAGCAGTCCAAATGGCATCATTAGTCCCAGCAAAATCTGTAGGAATAGATAATGTGTGCGGAAAAATAAAACAAGGCTACGATGCAGATTTTATATTATTAGATTACGATTTAAATTTAAAAGCAACCTATTTAAATGGGGAGAAAAAATACCAAAAATAAATTATCAAAAAACAGGTGTTAGCAAAATAAATGCTAACACCTGTTTTTTTGAAAATATTTAAATAAATTTACGAGTTTATTAAAATTTTAATACAATATTTTAACTAGGTTTTAAATTATTAATTAAAGTTGATGTAATTTTTATATTCCATCTTCAAAATTATCGTCTTCAATTTCGTTTTCGTTTTTGTATTGTATTACTGATTCTTTTCCGATATTAATTATTTCTTCAACGCTTTCATCAAGATTTCCAGAAGAATTTAAAGCTTGATAAAGGCTTGCAAAATTTAAACCAGCTATAACTCTTACGTTTGGAAGATCTCCCAAAGTCATTACGGCTCTGTTAAATGGGGTTCCTCCTGCAAGATCGGCAAGGACTATAACATTCTCATAATCTTTTAATGATTTGTAATTTTCTTTTAATTTTTCATCAAATTCATCAAGATTATCATTTTCTTTAAATTCTTGTATTTTTAAATTTTCAAATTCTCCTGCAATCATCTTAACAGCGGAATAAACTCCGCTGGCAAGAGATGCATGACTTGTTGCTATAACTGCATTAGCCATTAAAATACTCCAATATAGGCACCAGCTACACCGAGGATTAATAAGAAGGCAATACATTTAATTGGAGTCCATTTTTTCTTTGTCAATAAGAAAAATAGCAACAAAGTTATAGCTAGGGGTACAAGATCTGGAATTATTCCATCTAAAACTTCTTGAATTTTAACTTTAACAGGTTGTTCTTCGTAAGTGTTAAATTCGATTTCGGATTTTCCATTTCCTAAATCTCTTATAACTGCTCCATCGTTTAATTCTTTTTTATCTTTGTCTTTATATAATAATTCGTCATATTCTGATAACTCATCGTTATTAACAACTGTATCTACTAGAACAGGTGCATTTGTTGTACCATTATCTACTTCAAGTGCTATTGATGTATCTCCATATACGCTTACTAAAGCTCCTACAACCAATACTCCAAGAATTGATGCAGCTCTAGTAAATTCTTTAGCGTTTTGCGTCAAAACATCAATGGCAGATTCGCCCATCCTATATGACCAATTCATCAACCAAAATCTTATAGCAAATTGGCATATATTAAATACTACAAAGAAAAGTATAGGACCTGCAATTGAGCCCTGCAAGGCCATGTTTGAAGAAATACCTGCAACGATTGGTACAAGGGTAAACCAGAATAAGGCATCTCCTATTCCTCCCAAAGGTCCCATGGCTGCAACTCTTACGGCTCTTATTGTAGGGATTTCGACTTTATTTTCTTCTAGTGAAAGGATAATTCCCATAACAAATGTTATAAGGAAAGGATGTGTGTTAAAAAATTCTAGGTTGTGAGCCATTGATTTAGAAAGGTCATCCTTATTTGTGTGAATTTTTTCAAGACCTGGCAAGATTGAATATAACCATCCACCAGCTTGCATTCTTTCGTAGTTAAATGATGCTTGAAGAAATAATGATCTCCATACCATCTTATTTAATGTTTTTTGATCTAGTTTTTGACTAGGATTGGTATCTTTATAAGAATTCATATCATTATATTCCATCTTCTTCTCCTCCTTCAAAATTTGCAGATGCACTTACATTTTTTAATCCTACATGAACTTGGTAATCCCAGAAAGCAAGTGCAAATCCTATTAATGAAATTATTAATAGAGCTGAACCAGATAGGGATTCGTTAGCCATTACAATAACTGCAAGGGCAAATCCGATAAAGAAAAATCCCCAAAGATCTCTTGAAACCATAAGTCTTAATAAAACTGCAAAACCTACAAATTTCATCATACCACCAGCAACTCCAAGACCGTGCATTAGAGTTTCTGGAATCATAGCTGCAAGTTTAGCACCGAATGAAGATCCTGCTATAAAGAATAAAACTACTATAATACCAAAAATACTTCCCAAAAGAATCATTGCGAAATAATTGATTTTTTCGATTCCTTTAGGGTCTGCATCTTTTGCATATTGATCAGCTTTTGCCATAACTGGACTCATCAAAGTAAATATAATTGTAACACCGTATTGACCTAAAAGTGCAAAAGGAATTGCTGCAGCTACTGCTGCATTAGGTTCAAGACCTGATGTTACGGCAAAAATAACAGAAACTATTCCGCCTATAACTGCATTTGGAGGTTGAGCTCCACCTACAGGCATATTTCCTATTGTCATTAATTGATAAGTTGCCCCAACTATAAGTCCTGTGTGCATATCTCCCAAGATAGCTCCTATAACAGGACCTGTAATTATAGGTTGATATAATGATTCTAGGAAAGAGAATTGGTCAATAGCTACTACAAAAGTAACTAGAAAAATTAAAATTATTTGTAATATATTAAAGTTCATACAATCCTCCTAGATATTTTATGAAAATAATTTATTAATGTCTTCTGCTGATTCAGTAGGTACCTTTCTAATTTCTAGATTGACACCTTTTTCTTTAAGTTTTTTAAAAGCCTCAACGTCGTTGTCGTCAACAGCAACAACTCCTGCAACTTGTCTTTTACCTTCAGCCATGTGCATATTTCCTATATTAAGATCTTTAATAGGAACACCGCCTTCAACAAGTGTTAGAACGTCTTTTGGGCTTTCACATATTATGAAAATTTTTTGCCTATCAGCAGCCTTGTGTATAGTATCAATTGTCTTTTGAAGAGTCCAAAACCTAGTAGCAACACCATTAGGAGCAGCCATAGTCATAAGATTTTGTCTCATTTTATTATTTGCTACATCATCATTTGCAACAAGAATAAGATTTGCGCCAATAACCTTTGTCCATTGAGTAGCAACTTGTCCGTGTAATAGTCTATTGTCTATTCTAGTTAGAACAATATTAGGCATAATAAAACTTCCTTTCAAATTAATTTAGTATTTCACTAATAGAGTAACGGCTAACTTTAATTTCAACATCCTTGGCAATTTTGATGATAGCATAATCTTCTTTCAAAGAAACAATTTTTCCATAAATACCATCAGTCAACATAACTTCCTTGCCAGGTTTAAGATTTTTGTGTAAGCTTTCAAAATATTTCTTTTTCTTTTTTAGATTTCTGTGGCTTAATATTTGACTAATTAGTACAAAAATAGCTATAAAAATCAATAAAACCAAGGATGTCCTTGCTATTTCACCTAACATAATCCTCCTTTCTTAAATTATCGAAACAATTTTAAAAATTTTTAGAAACATTTTCCCAAATTTTAAAAAAATTATTCTCTAAATTTGAAATATAATTGCCAAAATTTTAAAGTGAGAAAAATTTTATAAAAATAGGATATTTTCTAGAAAACCAGAAAAATAAAAACAAAATATTTATCTGGTAATTACCATTATTTTATATAAAATTAATTGATATGTCAAGAATTAATTAAAAAAATAATTTTAAAAGCTCATTTAAGCATAAAAAAGTCAAAGCAAACTAATAAAAAAACAAATTACAATAATAAAAATTCAATCAAAAATTATTCTTGTAAGAAAAATAAATTTTGCAAAGTAAAGAAAACGATACATTAAAATAAAAGAAATTATAAAAAATTTTAAAGCTTAGAAAATTTTAATTTGAGATTTTTAAAATTAAAAATTATTTTTAAATCCTGAATTTAAATTTATTTCCTTGACCTTGGTCTTTATTTTATATATACTAATATTAGTAATGGTAGTTACCAATGAAAAACTTTTAAAAAGGATGGTATCATATGAGAGAAGTTTTTTTGGGGATTGATGGCGGTGGAACAAAGACGGCTTTTGTTCTTGAAGTTAATAAAAAATTATATGAGCACAAGGAAAAAACTATTCACTTAAAGCAAATTTCTAGAGAAGAATTTTTTAAAAGATTAAAAAATGGAATTGAAATTTTAGTTAAAAAGGCTGGAATAGAAATTTCTGATATTGATTTTACTTTTTTGGCTATGCCGGGCTTTGGTCAATTTAAGGAAGACGAATCTTTTATTCTTGAAAGTCTTGAAAAAATTTTGGGCTCTAAAAATTTCAAAGTTGGAAATGATTGTTTAAATGGTTGGGCAGGCTCTTTGAATGCGAATGCTGGTATTAATTTGGTTCTTGGAACTGGCTCAATTGGTTTTGGTGTTGATAATAATGGAAATAGTATGATGTGTGGAGGCTGGGGACCTTTGCTTGGAGATGAGGCTAGTGGGTATTATATTGGTCTTAAAATTTTAAATATTTTTACAAAAATTTCTGATGGTAGATATGAAAAAAGTCCGATTTATGATCTTTTGAAAAAGGAATTGGAAATCTCTGATGATTTTGAAATAATTACTTTGGCAAATAATATGCAAAGAGATGAGCTTGCAAGTCTTTCAAAAATTTTCTCTAAGGCAATTGATGAAAATGATACTTATGCTTTAAATCTTTTGGATGATGTTGCAAAAGAGGCTAGCCTTGTTATAAATACTCTTATCAAAAAATTGGATTTTAAAGGTGCTGTTAAGGTTTCATATTCTGGTGGCGTTTTTAATTTGGGTCAAAGATTGCTTGATAAGATTGAACAATATGCTGATGATAGGGTGGAAATTGTAGAACCTTTCGCAAATCCTTCTATTGGTTCTTTGATTTTGGCAAAGAAATTTTATGAAAAAGGAGAGATGATTTGATTTTAAGTATAACGGCAAATCCTTCTGTTGATATTTCATATAATATTGAAAATCTCAAAATTGATGATGTTAATAGGGTAGAGCTTGTAAATAAAGATGCAGGTGGCAAGGGCATTCATGTTTCTTATGTTTTGAATGAATTGGGAGAAAAGGTAACAAATTCTGGTTTTTTTGGTGGAAAACTTGGGGAATTTATTGAAAAAAGGCTTGATGAAAGAAAAATATCCCACGATTTTATTAAACTTGAAGATGAAACTAGAAATTGTATTGCAATAATTCATGATAATAATCAAACAGAAATTCTAGAAAAAGGTCCAAAGATTGGCTTGGAAAAGGAAAAAGAATTTTTGGATCATCTTGAAAAAATATCAAAAAATATTGAAATAATTAATATATCTGGTTCTTTGCCAAAAGGTCTTGATGCAAGTTTTTATCAAAAAATTATAAAATTTGCAAAAGAAAATAAAATATTTGTATCGCTTGATACATCTGGAAATACTTTGAAAGAAATTGTTAAAGGAAAAATCAAACCTGATTTGATAAAGCCAAATGAAACAGAAATAAAAGATATTATTGAAAAAGAATTTCCAGAAAATGAAGAGGAAATAAGAAAAATATTTGAAAAAGCTCCCCTTAAAGATATTCCTTATGTAATTATTTCTCAAGGAAAAGATGGAGCTATATTTAAAATAAAAAATAAAATTTATAAGGCTAAAGTTCCTAAGGTTAAAGCTATAAATCCTGTTGGAAGTGGCGATTCGACCTTGGCTGGAGCCTTATCTGCAATTTTTAATAAGGAAGATGATGAAGATTTTATAAAAAAATCAATGACTTGTGGACTTTTGAATGTTCTAAATGAAGAAATTGCCCACATAAATATAAATGATTTTGACAAATACAAAGAAAAAATAGAAATAAAGGAGTTAATATGAAAATTTCAAAAGAAAAATTAGAAAATCTAAAAAAATTAGCAAATGAAGATGGAGTAATAGCAGCTCTTGCCATAGACCAAAGAGGTTCTATGGAAAAAATGATGAAAAAAGCAAACGAATCTTTGAATAATGTTGAAGGAATTTCTGAATTTAAAAGACAAGTTTCAAAAGAGCTTACTCCTTTTTCATCATCAATTTTGTTAGATCCAATTTATGGAAAAACTGCTATTGATGTAAAAGATGAAAATGCGGGATTAATTATAAGCTACGAGCAAACAGGATATGATGAATATGAAGTAGGCAGACTTCCTAAATTAATTGATTTTATGTCAGGACTTAGGGCAAAAGAAATGGGAGCAAACGCATTAAAAGTTCTCTTGTATTATGATGTTGACGAAGATGAGAAAATAAATGATGTAAAAAAAGCTTGGGTTGAAAGAGTTGGCTACGAGGCAGAAGGCTTAGGACTTCCATATTTTTTGGAAATTGTAACTTATGATTATACACTTGATAGCGAAAAAGATGAAAAATATGCAAAAGTTAGACCAAAAAAAGTAATTGAAGCTATGAAAGAATTTGATAATCCTAAGTATAAGGTTGATGTTTTGAAAGTAGAAACACCAGTTAATATGAATTTTGTAGAAGGCTATGGGGAAAATTTTGTTTATAGCAAAGACCAAGCTAAGAAATTTTTCAAAGACCAAGCTGATGCAACAAATATTCCATTTATATTCTTATCAGGTGGTGTAAGCGCAGAACTTTTCAAAGAAACTTTGATTTTTGCAAAAGAAGCAGGATCAAATTTCAATGGAGTTTTGTGCGGTAGAGCTACATGGAAAGATTGCGTTGATATATATGCAAAAGATACAGAAAAATCAAAACAATGGCTTAAAGAACAAGGAAAAGAAAATATTCAAAGCTTAAATGAAGTTTTAAAAGAAACTGCTGTTTCAATATTTGAAAAAATTGAAAAATAAAAAAATTAAAAAAATAAATTAAGATAATTATTAATAAATCAATTAAATTGGTCTTGAATAAAGTACCAGAGAAGATATAATAATATTTAAATGATGGTTACTACCAATGAAGGAGGGCGTAATGCTTTTAGATGAAAGTAAGTTGGAAGAAAAAGATTTTAAATACACTTACACAGAAATTTTAAATCAAGCAGATACATGGCTTGAAGTTTATAATTTATACGAAAAAAGAAAAAATGATATAGAAAATTTTTTAAAAAAAGTTGGCAAAGATTGTAAGGTTATTTTTACAGGGGCAGGAACAAGTGAATACGTTGGAAACATTGCCCTTGATTATTTAAAAACTCATGGAGAATTTGAATTCGAATCAGTTGCAACAACAGATTTGGTTTCAGCTCCTTACCTACATTTTGAAAAAAATCAAAAAACACTTTTGGTTTCTTTTGCAAGAAGTGGGAATTCCCCAGAATCTCTTGCAGCTGTAAAACTTGGTAAGCAAATTGTGGATGATTTTTATAATTTGCCTATAACTTGTGCAAAAGAAGGAAAACTTGCTCAAGCTTTGAAAGATGATGAAAATTCTTATGTATTTTTGGAACCAGAAATAACAAATGATAAAGGATTTGCTATGACAAATTCATTTTCATCAATGTTACTTGCCACTTTATTGATATTTGATACAAAAACAAAAAATAAAAAAGAAATCGTAGAAAAAATTTCAAAACTTGGAAAAGAAATTTATAATAACTTGGAAGAAATTGAAAATTTAGTAAATTTTGATTTTAATAGGGTTGTATATCTTGGATCAGGTCCCTTGGGAAAATTGACAAAAGAAGCAAGATTAAAAATTCTAGAATTAACAGCTGGAGAAGTTGCAACAATTTGGGAATCATCAATGGGATTTAGGCACGGTCCAAAATCATTTGTTGATGAAAATACTCTTGTAATTTCTTTTGTTTCATCAAATCCTTACACAAGATTATATGATTTAGATATTTTAGATGAAATAGCAAATGATAAAATAGCAAAAAAAATAATAGGAATTTCAAATTCAAAATTAGATAGGGATTATGAATTGATATTTGAAGAAGATGGATTAGATGATGTATATCTTTGCCCTGCCTATATAATTATTGGACAAATAATTGCCTTAGTAACCAGCCTTAGAGTAGGAAATACTCCAGATAATCCATCAAGAACACACACAGTAAACAGGGTTGTAAAGGGCGTTACAATCCACGATTATAAAAATTAAGGAGAATAAAAAATTATGTCAGCTCTTTACTCAAAACTCATAGATGAGTTGATCACAAAAATTTCCTTTATGGAAAAAGGAGACAAGCTCCCATCAGAAAGGCAACTTTGTAAAGACTACAATGTATCAAGAACAACTGTAAGAAATGCAGTTGGCTCTTTGGTAAATTCTGGCATGCTTTATCAAATTCAAGGAAAAGGAACTTTTGTTAGAGAACAAAATAGGCAAAATCTTTCAAATTATTATTCTTTTACTGAACAAACAAAAAGAAATGGCAAAAAGCCAAAATCAATTGTTATAAATTTTGAAATAAAAGAAGCAAATAGCGAGCTAAAAAAATTGTTAAAATTGGAAAAAGATGACAAGATAATTCAATTTGATAGGCTTAGGCTTGCTGATGACATAGCAATGATGTATGAAACAACAATTATTCCTTACAAGAGATTTTCAAAAATAAATAAACAATTATTATCAAAAAAAGCCCTTTATGATATATTTGATGAATTATTTAATACAAAAATCTACCAAGTTAAGGAAAGTTTTTCAGTGTCAAGCGTAGAAAATGAAAAGGCAAAAGCTTTAAATATTAAAAGCCAGAGTCCTTGTTTAAAAATTCAAAGAGAAAGTTTTGATATAGAAAATATAATGATAGAATATACAATTTCTTATGCGAGAGCAGATAAATTCTATTATGAAACATCTTATAATCCCCAATCATTAATTAAGTAGGTCAAAATGACCTGCTTTTTTATTTTGTAAAATATAAATCAATAAAATAGAAAAACAAATAAATATTATTAAAAAAATATCAAAACTTGTTTAATTTTTTAAAAGCAGTATATTAAGACTGTATAAATTTTAAAATATGGAGGAAAAAAATGAAATTTAATAAAAATTTAAAATATGGAGCATCTGCTCTTGCCCTTGCTCTTTTACTTTCAGCTTGTTCTGGAGAAAATGCAAAAAATGCAAAGGAAGATGCAAAAGATGCTGTAAGCAATACAAAAGCAGCAGTTTCAGAAGAAGTAAATTCAGTTAAAGACAAGGCTGAAGACAAAAAAGATGAGATGACAACAGGAATTGAAGATAAAGAATTTAAAATATCACTTGATGATGCTGTTAAAAAATTTAAAGAAGAATTTAAGGCAGAGGAAATAGAAGTTTCATCTCTTGAATTTGATGAAGATAATGGAAAATATGCTTATGACATCAAAGGATTTAATGGAAATGATGAATATGAAGCAAAAATAGATGCTGATAGCGGAGAAATTTTGTCAAAAGAACAAGACAAAGAAGATGATTCTAGTGATAAAAAAGCTATCGACTTTACAAAAATAAAAGATGCAAAAGAAGCTATTAAAAAAGCTCTTGAAAACAACAAAGGATTTGTAAAATCCTATGAATTAGATGTAAATGATGAAGGAAAAACTATTTACGAAATCGACGTTGTTGGCGGAGACGATGTAGAACTTGACGCTGAAACTTTGGATATAATTCAAAAATAATTGTTGAAAATTAAAAAAAATTTGATTTTAAATGCTTAGCTTGTATAATGAAAGTGTATAGAAGTTAACAAGTTATATGCATTTAAAAAGACAGGAATTGCAGTTCCTGTCTTTTTTTGTGGTTTAATGTTTTGCTTTATTCTTAAATTCAAACCACATTTTAATGCAATCGTAAATTACATTTGCAAATAAATTAAGAATAATAGTTGTTAACAAGTCTTCTATATGCATTTTACTCACCTCCTTTTTAAATTATGGAGATGTTAGCAAAACATCATTTATATTTTATCACAAGAATTATTTAAAAAATAGGAAATTTTAAAATGGATTTTTTGATTTTAACTTGTATAATGAAAGTGTAAAGAAACTAATGTATAAGATGCATAAAAAAAGACAGGAATTGCATTTCCTGTCTTTTTTGCTTTAATCTTTGCATAAATTTCTATAAACTTAGGAATAATATAAAGAAACTTATTCCTAATATTAATTCAATCAATCCTACTTTTTTTGCATAATTTTCATCTTTTAATCCGTTTTTATAATCTTTTTCAAAGTTATTTATAAAATTATATTTTTTCTTAAAATAAATATTGAATCCAAAAAATATAAAGGCAATTGCCAATATCAAACTTATTATTTTAAATAATTTCATAAATTTCTCCTAGTAAGGAGCATTTTCTGGTTGTGCTCCCAATTTTTTTATCTCTATTCGTAAAATTTTTGCAAGTTTTGGCAAAATTATTAACAAAACTATGGTGTGAAATACGAAATTTATTGCCATCGTCGGAACTCTCATTGCAAATTGTGCCATAAATGGATTGCCAGTAAGTTGGCTAGTCCAAAGGGTATTTAAAAATAAACTTGTTATAAGAGAGTTTAAAATCGTAGCAAATACGATATTTTTTCTTGTGATTTCTTTTCTATAAAAAAAGAAAGTATAGATTAGGGCTGTGGCAATTTTTGTTGTAACAAAGGGTAAATAAAATCCTCCAGCCGTTGGGAAAATTAAATTCGAAATTACATCAATAATTATTGATGCAAAAACAGCAAGTGATGGATTAAAAATCGAGCACATAGCTGACGTTACAATAAAACCTAGTCCAACTTTTTGACTTACTGTAGTTATAGAAAAAAATCTTGAAACTACAATGGATAATGCCATAAAAAATGATAGCAAAATCAAAGTTCTGATGTTCTTTAAATTTTTCATTTTTTCCTCCTATTTGGTAGTCTGCCATCATAGGAAATGATGTAGCGGATGCAGGTTAAAATCTTTCGTCTAGAAACAACATCCCATTTTCTAGCACTTAACGCCTTAACCCTACTCTACCTATTTTATTTTTCTATATAATTATATCACTTAAAAATTTAAATAGAAATTATCTTTAATTTTCATTATCACACATAAGTTTATTTGCAAATTTTCCCATAATAAAAGGAGTAAAAAAACTTGTAAGTAAAACACCAAGAGCGATTTGAGCCGTTGCAGTTTGAGAAATAGCTGAAAGACTTTGGTCTCTATTAGCCAAAATTTCTGGAACAGAAGTTGAAAGACCAGCAATAGATGAAATTCCTATACTTGTTATACCATTCTCCTTTAAAATTTTTCTTTCATAGAAAAATAATATAGGCAAAGTTAAAATATAAAATAAAATACTTATAAAAATCCCTTGAAAACTAGCCTTGAAAGCGCTAATTAAATTTATACCAGAACCAAAAGACCAACCCATAAAAGGAGTCAAAATATTAATAGCAGGATAAAAAAATTCAGCCATTTGACGGTCAAAATTTCCAATAATTATACCAAAAATCAAAGGAATTAAAATCGAAATAAGAGGAGTCCAATCAATTACAGAACTTTTTGAAATTGAAAAAATCAAAATAGGAAAAGCGGGCATACACAAAATTTCTGCAAGAGAAAAAGCTGCAATATCATCCTTATCCCCATAATCATAAGAAAGAGCAAGATATAAAGCTGGATTTAAAGAACAAATACAAGTGATAAAAGCAAGAGCAGAAATTCCAAAAATTCCATCAAGTCCAAAAAATTTAACAAATAAAATTCCAAAAATCAGAGAAATAATGAATTTTAATAAAAGGATAGAGCCTTGTTTTCTGATGATGTTTTTCAAATTTTTCAAATCAAGAGAAGTTGCCGACAAAAAACAAATCAAACCGAGAATATAATTTATCCCCTTTTTTGTAAAAAAAGTCCCAGAAACTGTACCAACATTAAAAAATTTGGAAAAAAAGTATAAAAAATTGCAGAAATCAACATAGGAATAAGCAAAAGCCCTCCTGGGATTTTTTTCATAAATTTTAACATAAAAACTCCTTTTATCATTATAAAAAAAGAATTTTCCTAAAATTTTAAGAAAATTCTAATTTTTTTAATTATTTTCAATATCAAGTTTTAATTGAATATTGTATTCGTCTTTGATTTTTTCAATTAGTCTTTGAGCAAGATCCTCAATATTTTCATCAGGAAAAATTTCCTCTTTTTTAACTTCCCTGTAAGGAAGGACAATATATTTAATCTTGTTATTTTTCAAAATTACAGCAGAACCTTTTTTGTCAGCAAGCCTTGCAATTTTTGAAAAATTTTTGTTAGCAGTGGATATAGAAACTAAATTGTCGCCATTAATTTTCATACAAGCCTCCTATCCTATTTATAGCCATTTTACAAAAATTTAAAACAAAAATAAGAAAAGGCAATATGTAAAATTGAAAATTTCATGTTACTTTAAAACATAAATCCAATAAAAATTAAATCATATCAATTAATTAAAATGAAACAAATAATTTAGAACAACTCCTCATCTTCATCATTTGAAAAATCAATATCTTCAAGACTTGACATAGTAGTTGCCCAGTTTTTTTCAACAGCCTTTAAAGCCTTATCCAAATCTCTTTTTTTCAAAAATTTGATAATTTCTGCGTGTTCATCAAAACTTGACATCTTGTGGCTATCATCCTCAAAAAAATAAATATCCACCCTAGAAACTTTTCTTTTTAAACCATCAAGCAAAGATTCAATTTCTTTGTTTTGTGCAAGATCAATAATTTCTTTGTGAAAAGCTTGGTCTAATTCTAAAATTTTTATATGATTTTTTTTGTCTTGAACTTTTTTAATATTTTCATTAATATATTCAAGATTTTCTATAATTTCATCATTAACATTTGAAAATCCAAGCTCCAAAGCAAGCTTTTCTAAACTAGAAATTATAGGATAAATATTTAAAGTTTCATCAACATCGATAGGAGCAACCATTGTCCATCTGTTTGCCTTTGACAAAATAAGCCCCTCATCTTCAAGCCTTAAAATAGCCTCTCTAACAGGAGTTCTAGAAATCCCCAAGGCCTCAGACAATTCATTTATGCGAATTTTTGATTTAGGTTTTAATTCGCCAGAAATGATTTTTTTTGAAATAAGGTCATAGGCTTCATCTTTTATAAATTTTCTTTTAATTGGAGAAGGTGTAAAATCCATAATAATTCCTTTCTTATTTCTTATAAGTATTATATCACATATTAGAAAATTTTAACAATTTTCTCTAGATTTTTAAATAAAAATTCATAGGCAAGTAAAAATCATTTTGCTTTTATTGAAAAAATCTGAAAAAATTTTTAAAAGAATTTAAAAATAAAATTTTTTAAAAATAAATTTGCAAAAAAATATTTTGCTAGTAACATAGATTTATAAGAAAAAATAGATAGATGACGGGAAGAGTAAGGATTTTACTTTTTTTACAGAGAAAAAGTGTTTGCTGAGAGCTTTTGATCAAGTTTATCCCCAAGACCACCCCTGATATTTTCGCTAATACGAAAGGCATGACCTGCCTTAAAACATTAATGAGTATAAATTAAGGTGGAACCACGACACATCGTCCTTTGGGATGGTGTGTCTTTTTTATTTTAAAATTTTTAAATTCTATCTTAATAAATTTATTTAATGGTTGTGCTTTATTTGAAATTTGTTACTAAATCTTTCTGAAATTTAAGAAAGTGTGGATAAAAATTTTTAAGGAGTGAGAAAATGATAAAAATTAAATTACCTGATGAAAGTGTAAAAGAATATGAAAAAGGTGTAAGTGTTGGAGATGTTACAAAAGATATTTCTGAAGGATTATTCAGGTCAGCTTTGGGCGCTGTAGTTAATGGAAAAGTTATGGGCTATGCTGAACCTATTAATGAAGACTCTGATTTTAAGGTTATAAAATTTGAAGACAAAGAAGGAAAAGAAATTTTTTGGCATACAACAAGTCATTTGATGGCTGCTGCTATTAAAGAGATTTGGCCTGATGCAAAATTTGCGATTGGACCTGCAATTGAAAGCGGATTTTATTATGATATAGATCTTGAACACAGATTTGTTCCAGAAGATCTTCCAAAAATTGAAGAAAAAATGAAAGAAATTGCCAAAAAAGATTTGAAAATGGTAAGAAAAGAAATTTCAAGAAATGAGGCTTTGGAATATTTCAAAAAAGAAAACCAAGAATACAAGGTTGAATTAATTGAAGATCTTCCAGAAGATGAAATTATTACTCTTTATGAAATGGGCGATAATGTATTTGTTGACCTTTGTAAAGGACCTCATCTTCTTTCAACAAAATCAATCAAGGCAATCAAATTAAATTCTATAGCTGGTGCTTATTGGAGAGGCGATTCTGATAGAAAAATGCTTCAAAGAATTTATGGTATAAGTTTTGAAAAGAAAAAACAATTAGATGAATATATTGAGCTTCAAGAAGAAGCTAAAAGACGTGACCACAGAAAAATTGGTAAAGAAATGAATCTATTCTCTTTCCACGATGAAGCTCCAGGATTCCCATTCTTTAAAGAAAATGGAATGATTTTAAGACATGAGCTTTTAAATTGGTGGACAGATGTTTTAGCTGAAAATGGTTACGGCGAAATCCAAACTCCACTTATTATGAATGAAGAATTGTGGCACAGATCAGGCCACTGGGATCATTACAAAGAAAATATGTATTTTACAAAAATTGACGGGGAAAATTATGCAGTAAAACCAATGAACTGCCCTGGATCAGTTTTAGTTTATGGAGAAGAACCACATTCATACAGAGATCTTCCAATTAGACTTGCAGAATACGGCCAAGTTCACAGACACGAATTATCAGGAGCCCTTCACGGACTTTTCAGAGTAAGAACATTTACTCAAGATGATGCTCACGTTTATTGTTTGCCAAGTCAAGTAAAAGATGAAGTATTTAAAATGATTGACCTTGCTGATCTTTTATATTCAACATTTGGTTTTAAATATAAAATAGAATTATCAACAAGACCAGATGATTTTATGGGGAAAATTGAAGAATGGGATTTTGCAGAAAAAGCCCTAGAAGATGCTTTGATTGAAAGAGGAATTGATTATACAATAAATCCAAAAGACGGAGCATTTTATGGACCAAAAATTGACTTCCACTTGGAAGATGCAGCAAAAAGAACATGGCAATGTGGAACAATCCAACTAGATTTCCAATTACCACAAAACTTTGACCTAACATATATAGACGAAAACGGCGAAAAGAAAAGACCAGTAATGCTTCACAGAGCCCTTCTTGGATCAATAGAAAGATTTATTGGTTCAGTAACAGAACAATTTGCAGGAAGATTCCCACTTTGGATTAATCCAAAACAAGTTGAAATAATTCCAGTATCAGATAAATTTGCAGATTTCGCAGACGATTTGGCTAAAAAAATCAAAAAAGCAGGCTACAGAGTAGAAGTTGACCACAGAAGTGAGGGAGTAGGATATAAGATAAGACAAGCTCAACTTATGAGAACAAACTACATGCTAGTAGTAGGCGAAAATGAAGAAAATTCTGGAAAATTAACAGTAAGAAATAGAGACGGAGAAGAAACAAAAGACGTATCTTTCGAAGAATTTATTGAAAAATTAGATGAAGAAAGAGATAACAAATCTTTAGAGTCAATATTTTAAATAGATATTTTAGAAGATTAGGGTTATAATTTAATCATTGGATTTAAGTCTAATGACGATTATTTCCCTTATTTTCTTTGTATATTAAATAGAATATTTTAAAACTTTATGATTTAGGAGGTTTTTTATTAATAATGGAAAAATTTAATGCTTTAATCTTGGGAACAGATTCTAATTCTTACTCCGTAGCAAGAAGTTTCTATGAGGCTTTTTCAAAAAAAGCTATTGTAGCTGGTAGTGCAGTATTAGTACCTTTTGTCGATTCAAAGATTGCTGATATTAATACAAAAAAGAATTTTTCAACAGATGATGATGTTTTTGTAAAACTTTTAAATAAGATAGGTAAGAAACACAAGGATGAAAAATTAGTTTTTTTTGTACCAACTGAAGAATATATGTCAATGCTTTTAAAAAACATAGACAGATTAGAATTTGATTTTGAAATTCCTTATCCTAACAAAGAAATGGGAGAAAAACTTATAGAAAAATCAAATTTTTATAAGTTATTAGATAAAAACAATATCCTTTATCCAAAAACTCAACTAATAAATAAGGATAATTTGGCTCAGTTGGATCTTGATGGCGACCTTTTTGTAAAAGCCGATGATTATTCACAATTTTTGGGTTTAGATCTTAAAGAAAAGAAAAAAGGATATAAATTAGAATCGAAACAAGAGGCAATAGATGTTTTAAAAGAAATATTTGAAAAAGGCTACGATCATAATATGATAGTCCAAGAATATATAAATGGAGTAGATGGAAGCGAATATTCCCTCAATGGATATAGGGCTAATGATGGAAAAGTTTCAATGACCTTAGCTAGAAATCTATTATCAGATCATAGAGATATGTGGGTTGGCAATCATCTTGTTCAAATCGACTATGAAGATGAAGAATTTTATGAAATTGCAAAAAAAATAGTTGAAAAAATAGATTATTATGGTTTATTTAACCTTGACTTCAAAAAAGATTCTAAGACAGGAAAGATTTATTGTTTGGAAATGAATGTCAGACAAGGTAGAACTTTCTACTATACAAATCTTTCAGGTGTAAATTTAATAGAGCTTGCTATAAAAGATAAGGTATTTGGCGAATCTTATGAAAAAAGACCAGACAAAAAATTTATGCTAAAAGCCTTGTCAGATAGCTTTATAAGAGAAAATATTAATAAAGACTTGCTTGACGATTTTAAAGAAAGATTAAGTTTTTCCCAAAATCCATTAATAAATGATCAAGATGATTCGAGAAAAAGAAGAAAAACAGTAGAAAAAAGTATAATAAGAAGAGAAAAGCAAATTGAAAATGAAGAATAAATAGCGGCTTTTGCCGTTATTTTTTCTGTTTTTTTGTTTAAAGAAAGGAGTTTTGATGGCAGAAGTAAAATCAGAAAAACTTGGGAAAATGCCTGAGGGAAAATTGTTGTTTGAAATGAGTCTTCCAATTATAATATCCATGCTTGTTCAAGCGATTTATAATATTGTCGATTCAATTTTTGTAGCTAGATTATCAGAAAAAGCTCTTACGGCTGTAACAATTTCTTTCCCGATTCAAAATATAATTATAGCCTTTAGTGTTGGCTTATCCATTGGTGTTTCGGCGCTTTTGTCTAGGTATTTGGGAATGAAAAATGAAAAAAAGGCCAGTAGCGTTGCGGTTCACGGTATAATTCTTGCAGGCTTGCTATCTTTGATTTTTGTTATGGTAGCAATATTTTTTGTTGAACCTTTTATAAAAATGCAGACAGATGATCCGACAATTATCTCATACGGAATTGATTATCTTAAAATAGTTTGCTCATTATCCCTGGGGGTATTTTTCCAAATATTTTTTGAAAAACTTCTCCAATCAACAGGACTTACAGTTTATACTATGGTAACCCAAGTTATTGGGGCGGTTATAAATATAATTTTAGATCCCATTTTTATCTTTGGACTTTTTGGATTTCCAAGACTTGAGGTAAAAGGTGCTGCCATTGCAACAGTTACTGGGCAAATTTTGGGAGCTTTGATAGGACTTTTATTAAATTTAGTAAAAAATAAGGAAGTAAAATTAACTTTCAAAGGATTTTCAATGTCCCATTTAATTTTTAAAGAAATTTTTTCAATAGGACTTCCGGCAGCTTTGATGAATGCAATCACATCCTTTGCAACATTTTTTATAAATACAATACTTGCAGGCTTTGGCCAATCAGCAATAGCTGTTTATGGGGTACTGTTTAAACTACAAAGTTTTGAATTTATGCCAGTTTTGGGCATATCAAACGCTATAGTTCCAATAATTTCTTACAATTTTGGGGCGGGAAACAAAGAGAGAATAAAAAAATCAATAGAATTATCAATCACGTGGGCAACCCTTATGATAATTTTTGGCATGATAATATTTATGGTATTTCCAGAGACAATTTTAAATTTATTTTCAGCCACAGATAGAATGAAAGAAATAGGAATACCAATGATTAGAATTGTTGCGATTTCATATTTGCCAGTAGGTTTTTCCATAGTATGCGCATCAATTTTTCAATCCCTATCAAGTGCAGGCATAGCACTTTTTGAGCCATTTTTGAGACAATTTATAATTTTATTGCCATTGATGTATCTTATTGGAGAAAAAACTGGAGATATTGATAAAATCTGGTATTCATTTATAATAGCAGAATTTTTGGCAGGCCTATATTGCGCATATTTTTTAAGACGCGATTATAAAGAAAAAATTGAAATTTTATAATAAATTATTTTTTACCAGACTTATGTTCTTAGGTCTGGTTTTTTTATTTTAAAATTTTTAATATTAAGAATATTTACAACTAGGAAAATGTTTTGACAACTTTGAGCAAATAGTGTATTATAAACTTGAAATGGTAATTACCAAAACATATATTGAAAACGATTTATAACAGGGAGAAGATTTATGAAGTCAAAAAACCATGCAAAAAATAAATTGCCTAAAAAAATACTAGCTTGCGCGATAAGTTTATCTGTGCTTACTATTGCGTCAAATGAGGCTTTTGCATCTGAAGAAAAACCTACAAATGAACTTGTTGAAAAAGAAAATTTTGAAAAAAATGATAAAAATGAAACTGAATTAAAAAATGACCAAATAAATAATGATGTTTCTAAAGAAGATGAAAACAAAAAAGCTTTAGAAAATGAAAATAATAAAGAAGTTGAAAAAGAAAAAACAAATTCTTTTGAAAATAATGAAAAGCCTAAATTAGAAGAAAACAAAAATGATTTGCCTAAAAAATCTCCAGCAAAAGAGAATGAACAAAAGGAAGTTATAGAATGGAATAAGGCTTCAAAAGAAGGAGAGGTTGAAGAAACTATAGTGGATAATACTCGCTATAATAATTTAAAATCAACTCAAAAAAATGATAATGGTCAAAATACTGCAAATTTTAAAAAAGAAGGCGTTGAATCAAATCCTTCTGGTAATACAAATGTAAATGTTGATTTTATAGATAATTCTAATGAAAACCAATCTAGATTTGGAGTGTTTTTATATCACAAAGATAATTCAAATAATATTTTCGTAGGCTATGATAGAGCAGGCTGGTTTTGGGAATATAAATTAAATGGAAAAGGCGATTATTATGGCGGAAAAAGAGTAGAAGCTCCTAAAAAAGGAGAGAGAAATTCTCTTTCAATTTCTATCAAAAGTGATGGTCAATTAAATGCAACTAATAATGGTAATGCTGTTTTTGATACAAAAGTTATTCCAAAAGAAATATTTGATGCTTTAATTAATAATAGGTCAGTATTATTAAAATTGGGTTCTTATGGAAATGAAACAACAAATATTTTAGTAAAAACTGACAATCAAGAAAATATTAAAGCTCAAGAAAAACCAATCGAAAAGGCAGATGAGGCTGATAATTCTAAGGCTGTTTATGACACCATAGAATCAAAAGAGATGAAAGCCACAATTGATACCTTATTTCCAAGAGTAAAAGAATATTCATATAAGGGAAAAACATTTAAGGCAAATGTAAATTTCACTGATACTCTAAATATAAATGGAATAAAAGTAAAACCAGATGTAAAATATGAAAAAATTTCAGCAAATGAGGCAAAATATACTCTAACAATAAAAGATGATGCAAATTATATAAATGCAATTCTTGATGTTAGAATGAAAATTCTAGATAATCAATTACATTTTAATATTGTAAATATAGTAAATAATAACAATATTAAAGGCGGTTCAATAATTGATAATCCAAAAAAATTGATAACTACGATTGATTTTAAAGATAATTTTTTAGCATCTGTTTCAAGCAGTGAAGAAAATGCAAAATTTGATGGGGCAAGAATGAGTGTAAATACTCATCAAAAAGGCGATGACCATATTGATGTTACAAATCCTATGGGAAAAATAGAAAACAAGGGTTATATGTATGGCTTTGTTTCTAATAAAAATATTTCAGCAGGAGTTTGGTCAAATTCACAATTTAATTATGGCGGTGGAGCAAATGATTACACTAGACTTACTGTAAACAAAAAAACTTATGGAAAAGAAAATTTTGTGGGAATTGGCTCATCAGCTTTTCTTTATCAATTAGCTCACAAAAATGAAGATGGAACTTATAAAGTTTATGATGAGAGAACTTGGATAAAACCTGAAGCTAAAGTTATATTAGCAGATGATTTAAATAATGATGGTAAAGTAGATTGGCAAGATGGAGCTATTGCATATAGAAATATAATGAACAATCCAAAAGGATCTGAATATGTAAAAGATTTGATCGGACAAAGAATAGCAATGAATTTTGGTTCCCAAGCTCAAAATCCATTCTTGGCAACTCTTGATGGAATTAAAAAAGTTTATCTAAACACAGATGGACTTGGACAAATGGTTTTATTAAAAGGATATGGCTCAGAAGGACATGATTCTGGTCACTTAAATTATGCAGATATAGGAAAAAGAATTGGTGGTGCAGAAGACTTTGTAAAATTATTAGAATTAGCAAAAAAATATGGAGCAAGAATAGGAATCCATGTAAATGCATCAGAAACTTATCCTGAAAGTAAATATTTTACACCAGATAGACTAAGAAAAGATGAAAATGGTAATTTTAAATATGGATGGAATTGGCTAGACCAAGGAATAAATATAGATGCGTCATACGATTTGGCAAATGGTAGATATAATAGATTCAAAGACTTATATGATATAGTTGGAGATAAATTAGATTTTGTTTATGTAGACGTTTGGGGCAATGGTCAATCAGGAGATAACAATGCTTGGCAAACTCATCAACTTGCAAAAGAATTAAATGATCTTGGCTGGAGAGCAGCTTTTGAGTGGGGATTTGCTGGAGAATATGATTCTACATTCCAACACTGGGCAGCAGATTTAACATACGGTGGTTATTCATTAAAAGGAATAAATTCTGATATAGTTAGATTTATTAGAAATCATCAAAAAGATTCATGGGTAGGAAATTATCCTAAATATGGTGGAGCAGCAGTAAATCCATTGCTTGGTGGCTATGACATGATTGATTTTGAAGGCTGGCAAGGAAGAAATGATTGGGATGGATTTATTAAAAATATTTTCAAAACAAATCTTCCAACCAAATTTATCCAACATTACAAGGTGTATGAATGGAAAAATGGAAATCCAGTAAATATGTCTGACAATGGACAAAGTTATAAGTGGACTCCAGAAATGGAAATCAAATTAAGAAATGAAAAAGAAAATGGCAAATATGATGAGCTTATAATAACTAGAAAATCAAATGATGTAAATAATCCTTTGTACAAACAAAGAAAAATGACTTTAAACGGAAAAGTTGTGTTTGATGAAGGAAAATATTTGATTCCATGGACTCAAAACGGCGTTGAAAAACTCTACCATTTTAATCCACAAGCTGGAAAAACTACATGGGAAGTTTTAGATGGTTGGAGCGGAAAAGTTTACGTATATGAACTTACAGATTTAGGAAAAACTAACGAGAAAATAGTAGAAATAGTAGATGGGAAATTAGAACTTGATGCAAAAGCAAATACAGCTTATGTAATCTACAAAGAAAAACAAGAAAAAGAAAATGTGAAATTTTCTGAAGGCATGGGAATTGAAGATGTAGGATTTAATTCAAAATCACTTGAACATTGGGATATAAAAGGAGATAAAAAATCCGCTGATGTATTCTTATCACAAGGTGCAAATCCAATGCTTAGAATAAATGATAATAAAGAAGAAGTAAGCCTTACACAAAAAATCACTGGACTAAAGAAAAATACTAAATACGCAATATATGTAGGAGTAGATAACAGATCAGATGCTAAGGCTTATTTGGAAATAAAATCTAATGGAAAAACTTATTCTAACTATACAGAAAAATCAATAGCAAAAAATTATGTAAAAGCTAACGCCCACAATACATGGCAAAAATCTGCAACTGTTGATAACACATCTTATTTCCAAAATATGTATGTTTATTTTACAACTGGAGATAATCCAGAAGATGTAACAATAACATTAAAAAGAGAAAAAGGCGAAGGAGCAACTTATTTTGATGACTTGAGAGTTTTTGAAAATAAGTCACAAATGTATGAAAATAGTCACGATATTGGCGATGGAGAATTTTTCCAAAACTTTGAGCAAGTTGGACAAGGTATTTTCCCATTTGTAATAGGAAATGTTGAAGGAGTAGAAGATAATAGAACTCATCTTTCTGAAAAACACGATCCATACACACAAAAAGGATGGAATGGAAAAGTTATAAATGATGTAATAGAAGGAAATTGGTCCTTAAAAACAAATGGACTTACAGGAAGAAATGCCCTAGTTTATCAAACAATTCCACAAAATTATAGGTTTGAAGAAGGAAAAACTTACCAAGTTGTATTTGATTACGAAGCAGGTAGCGATGGGACTTATGCATTTGTAATAGGAGAAGGCGAATATACAAATCCATCAAATTTAAAAGTATATCATTTGCCAAAAACTTGGGAAGATGGAAATGATAAAAGTACAAAGAGAGTTAAATTTTTGGTAGAAGGAGCAAAAGGAAGATGGATTGGAATTTTGTCAACAACAAAAGCAGCTGATCTTCAAAAAACTTCAGGCTCAGTATCAGATTTTAGATCTTACAAAGATTTTGTTTTAGATAATCTTTTGATAAAACAAGTAGAAGTTACATCAAAAATATTAAAAGAAAATTTCTTGGAAAGTTTTGCTCCACAAAAAGATTTATCAAAATATAATGAAGAATCAGTTAAAGATTACCAAGATGCTCTTGCAAAGGTAATATTGGCAGATGAAAATATGAAACCAGAAGATATGCAAAAATTGATAGATGATGTATATCAAAAACAATCCGAATTAGAGGCTGTAAAAGATTCAATAGGCCTTGAAGATATAGAAAGTCTTGATGCAGTTGCACAAGCTGGCGAAGAATTGGAAAAAGCCTTTGACAAAAACACATCTACCACATGGCATTCTCCTTGGTATGATAATTCAATTGGAAAAAGTGCAACAGTAGAATTAAAACAAGCAACTTTGATAAAAGATTTTATATACATTCCAAGACAAAGTGGACATAATGGAATAATAAAATCAGGAAAACTTGAAATAATTGACGATAAGGGAAATTCTACAATTATAGAATTTAAAAATTTTGCAAAAGATGCAAAAGCAAAAAAAGTAGAATTTGAAAAGCCAATAAATGCCAAAAAAATCATAATCACACCAACTGAAACTTATGGAGATAATAATAACGTATTTTTATCAGCAGCAGAATTTATTTTCTCACTTCAAGATATAGGACAAGGACACGAAAAAATTGACTATGATAAATTAAAAGAGATTATAGATTCAGTAGATGATGAAAATTTAGATTCATTAAAAGAAAATTTTGAATTTATAAGAGAAAATGATTTGATAAGCAAAGATTCATACGAAAAAATCTTGGAATCTGTAGAAAAATACGAAAAACTGAAAAAAGCACAAGAAGATGCAATAAAAGAGCTAAATGATGCAGGAATAAAAGAAGATTTGTATTTGGAAAAAATAAGAAAGGCAAAATCAATAGAGGAAGTAGAAAAAATAAAAGAAGAATTACTAAAATTAAATGAACAAAAACCAGACGAACAAACTCCTCAAAATCCATCAAATCCTCAAAATCCAGATGATTCATCAAATCCAAAAGATTCATCAAAAAATCCTAAAGAAAAAAATAATTCTAATAAGGATGATGACAATAAAGCTCAAAGAAAATCTAAAAAAACTATTAAAAACGAATACAGCAAACAATCAAATAATGTAAAAACAGGAGTAGCAAGTTCTACAGGAGCAATACTAGCATTATTAGGTTCAGCTGTTGGTCTATTTAAAAGTAAAAAAAGAAAATAATTAAATAAAATAAGGGCGAATGCCCTTATTTTTTGTTTTTATGGATTCCCAAAAATATATAATCTAAAAAACCTAATCTTATTTGATAAAAAATAAGAGATAGGAAAAATACTACAAGTCCTGTTGATATTTGTAGCAGTGGACTTGTCAGGTTTAGGAAGGAATTTAGGATTATTTTTGTAAAGGGGAATAGGTATAGTAGTCCGCTCAAAAAATATTTTTCAAAATTCACTTCGTAAATATTTGTTTTTAGTATTAAATAAATTATCAAAACTGCTGAAATGTGAAAGCCTATAAAAATTTTATATTTGTCTATGGCAAGGATTTCTATAAAAAATATCAATAGGGTTATTATATAAAGGTACTTATTTACTTCTTTTGCTGGAAGAATTCTTGCAAAGGAGAAATAAATAAAAATATAAAATAAGTATTTTTGATATTTTTCGATAGCTTGTAAATATTTTGTGTTATATATAAGTAAAAATAAAATTAGACTTATTATTCCAACTGCCATGGAAAAATAGGAGCCAAATATTTTAGTTGAGCATCTTTCTATAATATATAAAAAGAAAATTCCTAGTAAAATTCTGTAATTTTTATTAATTATAGTCAAAAAATTTTTTCTTACTACATTTATGTTGTAAATATCTACTTTATCTAATAAAATAAGTATAAGGCTTAGTGTCAAAAGGGGAATAAAAAAATAAAATACTTTTTTATCCTTTTGATTTGAAAAGATTACTGAAAAATATGCGCAAATATACAAAAAATATATTTGTGTAAAGGTTATTTTATTTGTAAATAAGGGTAAGTATATTGTAATTAAGGTAAAAATAATTGCTATAAGATCTGCTATTATTATTTTTTGTTTTTTCATAGTATCACCACTATGATTATATAATAATATCGGCTTAAAAGAAAATTATTTAGGGGAAATTATGACAAGGAAAAAAAGAAGTGAGGCTTTTTTGGAAAAAAGCCAGACAAACAGACAACACACAAATAAATACAATAATAAAAAAATCCAAGATAAGAGGAGAAATAGAAAAAAAAGAAAACAAAGGGATAGATTAATCAAGCTCTTACTTGTTTTTATAATTTTAATGATACCATTGTTTTTATATCAAAAATTTATAAATACGCCTCAAAGGACTATAAAAAGAGCTGTTTCTTCAATTAAGAATTTGGATTATGAAAAACAAGAAAAATATTTTGATAAGATTACCAATGTAGAGGACATTTTGAAAAAATCTTATTCATCTGATAAAAAAGAACAAGAAGAATTTTTGAAGGCGAACTTTGCCAATTTAAAAGTAGATGTAAAAGGCAAAAAAAAGACAAAAGATGGATTGGAAGTTGAGGTTGATGTAACAAATATTTCCTATGTCGATGTATACGATAATTTAAAAAATAAAGACACCAACGTACATGCAACTTATATAAAAAATTTATCCAATGATAAGCAAAACAAACTAACGATAAGGGCAAAACTTCTTCTAGAAAAGAAATTTACCTATTACAAAATTTACGAATCAAGAGATTTTGTAAATGGACTTTTGGGTGGAGCATTGAAATATTCTGATAAATAATAATATAAAAAGCTGTAGATTACTACAGCTTTTTTTGTAAAACACATTATAAAATTTTTAAATTTTTTTAATATCCTGGTTTTCCTAATAATTTGAACATTTGAGATTTATATTCTTCAACTCCTGGTTGATTAAATGGATTTACTCCTAGCATATATCCACTTACCCCAACAACTATTTCAAAGAAATAGAATAATTCTCCCAAACTTTCAGCTGAAACATCATCAAGTGTCAATAAAATATTTGGAACATTTCCCTTAACGTGGGCAATTATAGTTCCTTCCATTGCTTTTTCATTTACAAAAGACATTTTTTTGCCAGCAAGATAATTTAAACCATCAAGATTTTCTTCATCTTCCATAATAGTAAGGTCCTTATTGGCATTTTGAACTTTCAAAACAGTTTCAAATAAATTTCTCTTGCCTTCTTGAATCATCTGTCCAACAGAGTGAAGATCAGTTGTATTATTTACAGAAACTGGGAAAATTCCCTTTCCATCTTTTCCTTCACTTTCAGCAAATAATTGCTTCCACCATTCAGAAACATATTTCAATTTTGGCTCATAATTTACCAAAACTTCAAGGTCTTTGCCATCTTCATTTAACATATTTCTAATAGCCGCATATTGAATAGCCTTATTATCTTCAAAAGAATCTACAGTATAATTTTCAATTCCTTTTTTAAATCCAGCGACAAATTTATCAATGTCAATTCCGGCAACACACAAAGGCAAAAGGCCAACCGCAGAAATTACAGAAAATCTTCCCCCAATATCATCAGGAACTACAAAAGTTTCATAGCCTTCCTTATTAGCCAAATCTTTCAAAGCTCCCTTTTGCCTATCAGTTGTAACAAATATCCTTTCTTTAGCCTCTTCTTTTCCATATTTTTCTTCCAAAAGCTCCTTAACAAATCTAAAGGCAATAGCAGGTTCAGTAGTAGTACCTGATTTTGAAATTACATTAATAGAAAATTCTTTTTCCTTTAAATAATCAAGAAGTTCATGCAAATATTCCCCAGAAATTTGATGACCTGCATAAATTAATTCAGTCTTATCATTTTTAGGAAAATATCCTTTCATAGCATAGTCAACAGCCTTAGTACCAAGATAAGATCCGCCTATACCAATAGTTACCAAACAATCAGAATTGTTTTGGATTTTTTTGCTAGCTACTTTAATTCTTTCATATTCTTCCATATCTAGGTTATTTGGCCTATCAATCCAACCCAAAAAGTCATTGCCTTCTCCGTCTTTGTTCATTAAAGAAGAAAAAGCATTAAGACTTTTTTCCTTATAAGAATTGAGATTTGATAAGTCGACATTATTAAAATCAATTTTCATTACAAATCCTCCTTTGGATAAATTATACCCAAAAAGGAATAATATGGGAAATTTATTTTGCTAATATAGTTAATAAATAAAGTAATTAATTAAATAAAATTAAAAAGCAAAAAATTATAAAACTAAAAGCTTACCTTTAATCCTTAACTAGTTAAATATAATTTTATAATTAGCTTAAAAAATATTTTAAAATCTAAATAAGTCAAAACTTTAAAAGTAAGAAAACATTTCTAAATTGATAATGATAATAAAAATCACTATTTAGAATGATTAAAACTTTAGAATCATTCTTGACAAATTTAAATAAAAAGATATACTATAAAGTGTAAAGACGAAACGGTAAAAAATACGTAGAAAGGAAGTACATATATGCCAGAATTAAAAGGAACAAAAACAGCTAGCAATTTAATTACATCATTTGCAGGTGAATCTCAAGCAACAATGAGATACACAATAGCAGCTAAAATTGCTAAAAAAGAAGGATATGTTCAAATCAAAGAAATTTTTGAAGAAACAGCAAGAAACGAACAAGAACACGCTAAAGTATTCTATAAATATTTAAAAGAAGAATTTAAATTAGATGCAATCGAATTAAATCCAGAATATACAGCATTCCCAGTTGTATATCATGATACATTAACAAATCTTGAAGGTGCAATCGGCGGAGAAAATGAAGAAGCTGAAGATATGTATCCATCATTTGCAGAAGTTGCAAGAGAAGAAGGATTTGAAGAAATCGCAAGAAGCTGGGAACAAATCGCAAAAGTTGAAGCAGCTCACAGAGATAGATACCAAAAATTACATGATAATATAGAAAATGGAAAAGTATTTGAAAAAGAAGAAACAGTTAAATGGAAATGTTTAAACTGTGGATATATCTACGAAGGCAAAAAAGCTCCAAAACTTTGTCCAGCTTGTAAACATCCACAAGAATACTTTGAAGTTGCAAACTTTAACTATTAATAAGTAAAAAATAATAACGAAAATATAAAAAAAAACAAAAATTAGAATCTTTCAAAAAAAGTCCTGCATAAAGCAGGATTTTTTTTGTCCGAAATTATCTTATTTTAAATTTTGTTTTGATAAATTCTAAAAAATTTTAAAATGCAGATTAAAATTTCTTAGATTTTATTATTAGTCCTTATTTTTTTGAAATTATTTTCAAAAATTATAAATAAATTTCAATATTTTCGCTAATGTGCTAAAATATTTGTAAGAAAATAAAAGGAGATTTTTATGAAAGCAATTTTAACCATAATTGGAAACGACAAACCTGGGATAGTTTATAAGGTAAGCGAGTTACTTTATAAATATAATATGAATATTTTAGATTTTAACCAAACTATAATGGAGAAAAATTTTGTGGGAATCATTAACGTTGATTTGACTAATGCTAATGAATCTTTTGAAAAAATAAAGGATGATTTGACAAAATTGGGCGAAGAAATTGGTCTTGAACTAAGACTTCAAAATGAAGATCTTTTTGATAAGATGGCAAGGATTTAATATGGATACAAAGCAAATTATTGAAACTATAAAAATGCTCGACCAAGAACACCTTGATATTAGAACCATAACCATGGGCATATCCCTTCTTGATTGTGCAGATAGTGATTATAAAAAATCATGCCAAAAAATTTATGACAAGATGATGAAAGAAACTGAAAATTTCATCAAAACCACAAAACTTGCCCAAGAAATTTATGGAGTTCCTATAATTAATAATAGGATTTCTGTAACTCCAATTTCTCTTGTTGCAGCAAGCTCAAAAATTGATGATTATACGCCTTATGCTGAAGTTTTGGACAAGGTTGCTAAGGAAGTTGGAGTTGATTTTATTGGGGGATTTTCTGCCCTTGTTCACAAATCTATGACAAAATCTGACGAAATTTTGATAAATTCCATTCCTCATGCCTTATCTACAACTGATTATGTTTGTTCATCTGTAAATGTTGGTTCAACAAGATCTGGAATTAATCTTGATGCGGTAAAACTTTTGGGAGAAAAAATCAAAGAATTGGCGAAATTAACCAAGGACCAAGATTCACTTGGCTGTGCAAAATTTGTTGCCTTTGCAAATGCGGTCGAAGACAATCCTTTTATGGCAGGCTCTTTTCTTGGAGTAGGCGAAGGCGATACAGTTATAAACGTAGGAGTTTCAGGTCCTGGCGTTGTAAAATCTGCCCTTGAAAAAGATAGGGGAAAACCAATCAACGAGGTTTACGAAACAATCAAGAAAACTGCTTTCAAAATCACAAGAATGGGAGATTTGATAGGTCGTGATGTTGCAAAAAGACTTGGAAAAGAATTTGGAATTTTGGATTTATCACTTGCCCCAACTCCAGCAATTGGCGATAGCGTTGGAAGAATTTTAGAAGAAATTGGAATTGAAAATGTTGGAGGACACGGAACAACAGCTGCCCTTGCTATGTTAAATGATGCAGTTAAAAAAGGTGGACTTATGGCATCATCATCAGTCGGAGGACTTTCTGGAGCATTTATTCCAGTAAGCGAAGATGAAGGCATGATAAAAGCTGCCCAAGCTGGACATTTGACTTTTGACAAACTAGAAGCTATGACATCAGTTTGTTCTGTTGGTCTTGATATGATTGCAATTGCCGGTGATACACCAGCATCAACAATTTCTGCTATGATTTTGGATGAAGCATCCATAGGAGTTATAAATCAAAAAACAACAGCCGTAAGAGTTATACCGGTTTATGGCAAGAAAAAAGGAGAATTTGCAGAATTTGGTGGACTTTTGGGCTATGCGCCAATTATGGAAATAAATAATTCAAGTGCAGAAAAATTTGTAAATAGGGGAGGAAGAATCCCCGCTCCAGTCCATTCATTTAAAAATTAGAACAAGGAAAAATCTTTTAAAAATCTAAAAGTCCAGTAAAATACTAATATCAAAACTTAGGCAATATATATTTTATCCAATGCCTAAGAGCAAAAATAGCATAAAAAATAAAAAGGAGCAAAAATGAAAGTAATAGTTTCAGAATCATACGAAGAATTATCACAAAAAGCAGCCGATCTTTTTATAAGCATTTTGCAAGAAAAACCTCAATCAAAATTAGGACTTGCAACAGGCTCATCCCCAATCGGATTATATAAAAACCTAATAAAAGCCCAAAAAGAAGGAGAAATTTCCTTTCATTGGGCAAAAACAATAAATTTAGACGAATACGTAGGAATTAGTCCACAAAACGAACAATCCTACCAATATTTTATGAATGAAAATTTATTTAACCACGTAAATATTAAAAAAGAAAATACCCACCTACCAAAAGCAGACACAAACGATGAAAAATACGCAGAAGAATACAATAAATTATTAGACGATTTTGGAACAAGAGATTTGCAAGTTCTAGGCCTTGGACCAAATGGTCACCTAGCTTTCAACGAACCAGGAGAATTTTTAAATAAAAGAACATCAATAGTAAAATTAGCAGATGCGACCATCGAAGCAAACTCAAGATTTTTCGAATCAAAAGATGATGTTCCAAAATACGCAATTTCAATGGGAATGGCAGATGCCTTTAATGCTAAAACCCTAATAGTTGTAGCAAGCGGAAAAAATAAAAAAGATGTAGTAAAAAAATTAATAGAAGGCAAAGAAATCTCCCCATCTTTTCCAGCATCTTTCCTATCACTTCATCCAAACTGCTACCTATTTGTAGACAAAGAGGCAATGGGAGAATAAAAAAATAAGAGGCTGTTGCAAAAATGACTTATTCATTTTTGCAACAGCCCTTTTTTAACCCGAATTTTCATATTCCATAATAAGAAAATCACAAAGCAATTTCATCAATGAAATCCATAGATCTTCTTATCTTTGCCATATCTCTTGCAAATTTCATATACATAATTTTGCTTGCGTTGTTGAAATTATTTTTAAGCGCCCTGTCCCTATTTAGACTTGAAATAGTCATTCCATTTTTAAGAATTATAGTTGAGTTTTTAATATCCCTTACATAATAACAATTCACAAAACCACGCCTAAAATCGTCATTTTCGGTTTGGTTAATCTTAAAAGGAAAAAACACATTAAAAGCATCGATGCAATAAGGCAAATTCCTAGAAACCTTTAAAATTTCCCTGATATTTTTGTGCATAAGTTTAACAGAAATAGACCTTTCACAAGCCATGTGTTTCAAAAAAACTTCGCAAGATCTCCTATCAACAAAAACTTTTTTGTTGGTATAAACTTCACATCCAATCCCAACTTCCTTGATTATAGTTGGAAGAATTGCAACAACCTTGTCCATAAATCCTCCTTTCTTTAAAGAAGAAAGACTTCTCTAGACATTAAGTGTACAATAAATTAATATTTTAGTCAATAATAGACTAAACCAAATCTTCTTTCTCAAAATATTTCCTAAGCTTTTTAATAATAAGGTAGTGATAATTAGTAATAGATTTAGGAGAAAGATTCAAAAGCCTTGCAATTTCCTTGTGAGAAAAATTCTTATCATATTTTAAATACAAAATTTCTCTCTCTTGCTTTTTTAAAGATTTAATAGCATTTTCCAATTCATTTATTTCGATTTTTCTTACAAAATCATCCTCAATCGAAATATCATCATCTATTTTTTCTATAATTTCCACACCTTGCATGTCCTTAGAATTTAAAGAATAAATTTTTTCCCTCTTACACTCATTCAAAAAATAAAAATACAGCCTATATTTCAAATATCCACCAAAAGACCCCTTCTTAGCATCAAAATCTTCTACAATTTCAAATACCATATCCCTTGCCATAATATAAGCCTCATTTTTGTCAAAAATATCAAATCTATTTGCCATAGAAAGCAAAAGAGGTTGGTATTTTTCAATAATCGCATCCAAATTTTCTATACATATTTTCATTAAATTTTCCTAACTGCGATCGCCTGTATTTGTCGACACCATAATTCTAGTAAAAATTTTGGAAAAAGTTTAATCGAATAAAATGCAAAAAAATAAAAAAAATTCGCCTAAAAGAGATTTGGCGATAGAAAAATTAAAGTAAAAGGAATTTAATATAAAAATTATTATAAAAAAGAGCAAAAGAAAAGACGGGAAAACCCGTCTTTTATCTTAAGCTAGTGTAAAATCATCTCTTGAAATATTTTCCATATAGGCTTTGTTCATAGTTGTGATTTTACCTTCTTTTGTTTGGAGAACTTTTGAATTTATCATCTCTCCCATTTGTGCTTTTACGATTTCGTCATTCAAATTTGCTTTTGGATGGTCTATACTTACCATTTTTGTTTTGCCCAAGGCATCTTTGAAAGATAGTTTTAGTTTTTTTGTTTGCATATTATCTCCTTTCTTTTAATTAAATAACTTCTTCAGTGATTTTTTCAAAACTATATGAATCTGTTTCGCTTAGCTTTATATAAGCATTGGCAAAATTTTTAAGCTCGTCATTAGTTAGAGCATCATCTAGATTTGAAAATGTTCTAGAAACTTTCTTTACTTCTTGTCCTTCGTTTACATTGAATTTAATTCTTAGCTTCATATTATCGCTCCTTTCATATATAGATAATCAAAATCTAGAAAATGTCCATAAAAATTTTATAGATTTTCAAATTTCTAGAAAAAAGCCTTTATTAATAAGTATTTTTGGTGTAAGATTAAATCTAGTAAGAAAGATTTATAAAAAATTTATGGTGATAAAATGGAAAATAAAAAGAAAAAATCAAAAAAAACGAATATAGTGTGGAAATTAATATTTTTGATAGGAATATTAATTTTATTGTATCCTATTATATCCAGATTTTATTATAGGATTGAATCAAACAATCAAGTTGAAGTTTTTAATCAAGGAAAATCAAAACTTGATAAAGAAGAAATCCAAAGAAGAATGGGACTTGCCAAAGCCTACAATGACTCCTTGTCAGGAGGTCCTACAAATGATCCTTTCACTGAAAAAAGATACAAAGAAGGTAGGAAAGAATATGCGAGGATGCTTGAAGTTGAGGAAATGATCGGTCATATCGAAATTCCAAAAATAAACCAAGACTTGCCAATCTATGCAGGAACAAGCGAAGATGTATTGCAAAAAGGCGTTGGTCATTTGGAAGGAACATCCCTTCCAATCGGTGGAAATAATACCCACACAGTCCTTACAGCACACAGAGGTCTTCCAGAAAAAACTTTGTTTACAAATTTAAACGAGCTTGAAGTAGGAGATAAATTTTATATTCATAATATAGAAAAAACTATAGCCTACCAAGTTGACCAAATAAAAGTAATAGAACCAAGTAATTTTGAAGAATTGATGATTGCACCAGGTCATGATTATGCAACCCTTTTGACCTGCACACCTTTTATGATAAATTCCCACAGACTTTTAGTAAGAGGACACAGAGTAGAATACGTAGAAAGTGTAGATGAAGAATTGATAAAAGAAAATAAAACAAATTGGATATTTAGAATTTTATTCTTCATAGCCCTAATTATAATAATCATACTTTTATGGAGAATTAGAAAACTAAGGAAAGAAAACAAAAAAACATCAAGTAAAATTGACCAAATCAAAGAAAAATTAGACAAGATAGGTGAAGATAATGAAAAGAAAGATTAATATAAAGAAAAATCTTCCCTTTTTACTAATATTTCTAGTAGGCTTTTTGATTTTTTCTTATCCTTTTATAAGCCAAAAATTTTATGAAATAAAAGCCAATGATGAGATTGTTATATTTAATAAAGAAAAAGAACAAATCGACAAAAAAGAATTAGAAAGAAGGATGGAGCTTGCAAGAATTTATAACCAAACTCTTGATCCATCAAAACTTGTAGACCCATACGACAAAAAAGTAAAAGACGCCAAAGCAGAATACGCAAAAATGCTAGAAGTTCACGAAATGTTGGGACATATAGAAATCCCAAAAATCGCAGTCGATCTTCCAGTCTATGCAGGAACAAGCGATGACGTTTTGGAAAAAGGAGCAGGCCATTTGGAAGGAACATCCCTTCCAATAGGAGGCGAATCAACCCACACAGTTATAACAGCCCACAGAGGACTACCAAACGCACTTTTATTTAGAAATTTAAATCAAATGACAGAAGGCGATATATTTTATATCCATAATATAAAAGAAACCTTGGCATACAAAGTCGACAAAATCCAAGTTGTAGAACCATCAAACTTCGAACCGATTTTAGTTTCAGAAAAAAAAGATTATGCGACCCTTTTGACCTGTACACCTTATATGATAAATTCCCATAGGCTTTTGGTAAGAGGATATAGGATTCCATATACCCAAGCTATAGACGACGGAAAAGCTAATACACCAAGACTAAAACCAAATTTCTTCCAATTATTCTTAGTACTCTTGCCAATATTATTATTTACAATAATGGTATATCTAAGAGAAAAAAGATATTCAAAGAAAATCAAAATGGAGGTAATAGACATTGAAAGAAAACTCAGCGAAAAAGAAAATTAAAATCTTTGGCTATATATTAATACTTTTTGGACTGATAACACTTGCCTTTCCATTTTCAAAAAGAATCTACTCAAATATAGAAAACAAATATAAAATAGAAAAAATAATAAAAGCCCAAAAAGAAGACGAAAAATTTGACCAAATAGAAGAAAAAGCCAAAGAATATAACGAAATAGTAAAAAAATCCGATATATCTATGGTTGATCCGTTTACAAGCAAAAATCTAGGCTCAGTAAATATTTTAAATAACCAAGATGATATATTTGCCTACATTGAGATCCCAAAATTAAACAAAAAAATTCCAATTTATCTTGATGCAAGCTATGAGCATATAGCTTGGGGACTTGGACAAGTTTCAGGAACATCAATTCCCATAGGAGGCAAATCTACAAGAAGTGTCCTTGCAGGTCACAGAGGCTGGTGGGGAGATACTATGCTTTTGTACGCAGATGACTTAGTACAAGGCGATAAAATTTATATAAAAAGAGCAGAAAAAACCCTTACTTACGAAGTTTCATCAAAAGAAGTAATAGGACCTTACGATTGGGAAAAATTAAAAGTTGTAGAAGGAGAAGACATTATTACCCTTCTAACTTGCCATCCATTTAGATGGCCAAGGCCAAAAAGACTTCTAGTAAACGCAAAAAGACTAGAAGAAAAAGAAGAACTAGCGCAAGATGAAATCCAAACTACCCAAATAAGTAAAAATGTAAAAATTACAAATTATTTGTATGTCGGATTTTTGATAATAGATTTTCTTTTGATTTTATACGTAATATCAAAAATAATAAAAACTATAAGAAAATAAAAAATAAATATAATCAAAAACTTGGAAGAAATTTCCAAGTTTTTTTTGTGCTTAAAATTAATTTTTACATTTGGAAAATTTTTTTCCGTAAATAAATTCACTATCATTCATTTTCTATTGAAAAAATATTTAAAAAATATTTTATGGTTTCTTATAAAAAAACAGCCACATATTAACATGTATATGAAACATTTATAAGAATAAATAAACAAAAAAATCGAAAAATATTTGTGATAAATTGAGCTTTCAAATATTTTTAAATATATATTAAGTTTTTAAAAATATGTAAAAAATGTATTGACTAAAAATTTTTTTTTATATATAATTAAATAAACTTAGAATTGTCTAAATTCTAAATAAATATTTTAGGACGATTTAAAATTTAAATTAATTATTTGAAATAAGATGATTTCAAAGAAATTTTTCCATGTTTAAATCAAAATCCTAAATACATACTAATTTATTTAAGAAAAAATGTAGGCTGACACTTTAGCAATGCACAAGGGAAAAATGTGGCAATAATTTTACTGCTTAAAAATCATGTGCTATTTTTGGCTAAAAAACTGGACTTGTGGATAACAAGTCATAATTATTTAGGTAATTTTCAAAAAAAAAAAAAACATAAAATTGCCCTTGAGGAGTTCTTATGAAAAAGTTATTAAGAAAATTGACATCATTTGCAATCGCACTTTTTATGGTATTGCAAGTTATGCTACCAGCTTTTGCTACGAGGTCGAAGGCTGAAGAGCTTGAACCAAATACTATAAAAAACATTGAAAATCTTGAAACGAACGACGATGCTTACTTATCTATCACAAATTCTCAAAAAATTTATGATAAGAAAAAGATAGATAAGGATGAAAGCAAATTTTCTATTGCAGTAGGTCTTCCTTCTACAAGTTCAAGTTTTAGACTTGTAAAAAGAAATGACCTCAAGCTTTATGAGGATAAAATTTTCCAAACAAATGAAGATGCCAGCAAGGAATATTGGCGTATAAAAGATATGCTAAACTTGCAAGGTCTTGATCTTGATCTTGAAATCATCAAAGAAGACCAAGGATATAAAATCCTTACAAAAAATGAGATGGAAAATCTTGAACAAGGCAAAAAAGATAATTTTTATGGAGAAAATTATTCATACATAGACTTTAAAATATTAGACGATTTCGATTTTAATGAAAATGGAAATCAAAAATTACTTAACCAAGATAAATTAGTATTCAATTTAGAATTTATTAAAAATATATCCCCTGACCCTAATTACAATTTGTTTGAAAAGGATGAACAAGGAAATTGGAATATAAAAAATGAGGGAGATATATTTGCCCTTATTAATGAAGATAAGAAAAATCTTTATGACACCAATTCTTTGACAAATGATTTAAATAGCTTAAATGCCTATAAAGAAGAAAGAAAACAAGCTGAAGAAGAAAAGGCACAAAAAGAGGCTGAAAAAAAGGCTGAAGAAGAAAGAAAAGCCGAAGAAGAAAAAAAGCAAGCCGAAGAAAAAGCCAAAGAAGAAGAAAAGAAAAAGGCAGCCGAAGAAAAAGCTAAAGAAGAAAAGAAAAAGGCAGAAGAAGAAAAGAAAGCCCAAGAAGAAAAACAAAAAGAAGAAAATGCAAATTTTGAAAAAGCCAACAAAGAATTAAAAGAGGCTTTGGAAGATGAAAATAATTCAATCGAAGATATACAAAAACTTCTTACAGAACTTGGCGAAAAATATAATTTGTCATTAGGAAATCAAGAAAAATTAATGACAGAAAATGATTCTGCAATAAAAGCTCTCGTAGAAAAAGACAGGAATGAAAATTTTAGGGCAAATATGCTTAGACAGTTGCCAAAAAAAGTTCCATCAAATTCATGGGTTGGAAAACTTTTCCACATAAATCTTGAAATGAATGTCCAAGCATCTCCAGCAAACCCTATTCCACAAGGTTGGTATTTTGATGTTCAACTAGGACCATATCTAAAAGAAGACATCGGTCAAGTTTGGAATGATTTGTATGATGGTAACAGACTAATAGCAAGCCCAGTATATAATAAAGACAAACACACAATAAGGTATGTTTTCCAAACAAAAGTTACAAAACCTACTAAATTAACAGTAGATCAATATTTGGGATTTGATACTGATAATATAGGAACACAAAAAGAAATTGACATTGACATCAAGGTTGCACCAAAAAACAACCCAATCCAATCAATGCCAACTAAAAAAGTAAATATAAATGACGAAAATCCTGTAGAAAGCTCTTATAATGTTGTAAGCCAAGGACAAAGTGAAGCAAAACATTATCCATTCCAACTAAATTGGACATCAGACCAAAAATATAATGGTGGTACAAATCCAACTGTAGAATGGAACATAGAAGTGGATACAGCTTCCCTAAAAGCAAATGATCTTGACTTTAACAATTTAAATGTTTCTATATTTGCAGGAGCAGAACAAGGATTAAAAAAATTCGAGTTTAAGGCATCAACAAATAAGGCTGATCTTAACGATTCAAGTAATTATATTTCATCATCAAGATTGGGAGAAATTCTACAAAAAAACACTTCAATAGCTAAAAATCAACTTGGAGATAAATTATATATTAGAGTAAAGGCAGAAGTAAACAAAACACGTTTGCACGATTATTATTCTATAGGTCTAAGAATAAATCCAGATGGCAATTACATCAGAAAAATGCTTGACGAATTTATAGAAGAATATAACAAGCTTCCAGCAATCATCAAATGGATGAAAGGAGCTGAGCAAGCAAAAGAGTTTTCAAAACTTCCATTTAACTTAGTAGAAACAATGATTCCTGCCAAAAGTACCGAAAGGGACAACTTTACAAGCGAGAATCTCTATTACGATTCATCAAGAACAATCTATGCAAAAAGAGATTCTGATAAAAATGTCGATTGGTACGCTCTAGACTTATTAAGACTTGGCGAAAAACCAGATGAGGCCTTTAACTATCCTGATTTTTTAATAAATAATACACCAAGCAAACCAATTAATCCAAGAGTATTCTACTATGTCCCACAAGAAGATGGACTTTATAGAAGAACTCCTAATATAGGTGAAGTTTATACGGAATATGGAGATTTTTATCCAGGAACTTTAATCTCTTATGAATATCCAAATCAAATAGGTACAAGAGATGATACTTATCGTTTCAATGCAAATATCAAAGAGAAAAAAGTAAACAATCTAGTAGGAGAAACAACTACCGGTGGACCTATAAAATTATTTACAAAAAAAGTTTCCAATAAAGACCTAAGAGATAAATACCTAGCTTATCTAGAAAATCCATATCCAATAATGCGTATCAACAAAAACTTTGATATGGTACAATGTTTCAACAAAGGTACTCCAGATCCATCATTTAAGGGTAGTGAAGGAATATTCCTAGACATCCACGAAGATCCATCAGGTGATTATTTAATATCAAGACTAAATGAAATAGTAGGAAATCCTAACGGAAATTATAGACTTGTTAACCACTTAAATGGTACACCAATAGATGGTATCAAATTAAATCCAAACGGCATGAGCCAAGGTCAAGCCATGGAAGATTTGATGAAAAGAATCTACTTCTATGGTGATCAAGTTAAAAAAGAATACACTCAAGGTAAATTCAACGACTTACTTGGAAGCGAAACTGATGGCGAAGTAATGCACAGGCTCATCGAAAACTCCATGTATCAAAGAGTACTCCATTACTTCACTGATGGTGTAAGCATACAAGAGGACTTTTTCGGTGCTCCAACAAATTACAACGAGGATTCATGGAAAGAAAACCACACCCTAACAGGTAGCAAAAATCCTGACGGTTCTTGGACAGGTGATTATTTCGATGGAGAATTAAAAAATGGAGAATTAAAAAATCATTATACAACCGAAGGTCTTAGAAAATTAAAAGATAAAGAAACAACTATCAAAACTTATCCAGTCGTAAGAAACACTCAATACGCGATGGCAGATGTATTATTAAAGAAAGTCATTGCATCTTACAAAACAGGTTCTGATTGGAACAAAAATAAAGCAAATACAGTTCAATTAGTTTTCTACTCCCACACCAAAGAAGGACAATACCAAGAGCTAATCACAGGTCGTATTACAGAACCACTTGAAATTGACAAATATACAAATGATGGAAAGACAAAACTTGAAGGAGCAAAATTTACTTTTATCAACAAATACACAAATGAAAGAGTAGAATGGACTTCCAAAAAAGATAATAACGAAAAATTATATTTAAAACCAGGTTATTATATAGTTCAAGAAGAAGCTCCATCAGGATATGAGCCAATCAAAGAATTTGAAATTCAAGTAAAAAGAAGCCTAGTCAATGAAGATAAAGGTCCATACAAATTCAAAAATTTACCAGAAATTCATGTAAACGACGGCTACAAAACAGAAGTAATAATAAAAGACAAAGATATTCCAAAATCTGCTGAAGGCAAAAACTTAGTAGAAGTTGACAAAGACAACAAAGTCAAAGTTAAATTAACAAATATCCAAGATAACCTAGGCGATTTAGAATTTGTAAAGAAAAATGAATTTGCAAAACTAAACGGAGCAGAATTTACATTAAGAAAAGTAACAGCAAACTCCGTTGATGATGTAAAATCTCAAATAAAAGCTCAAAAAGAAAATCCGACCCAAAAAATTAAATACGATGATGCTTACAGGCAAACATCAAGAGGATATTATGGAGAATTCAAATTTGAACAAATTCCAAAAGGATACTATATCCTAGAAGAAACAAAAGTACCAGCAGGCTACCAAAAAGCCCCACTTTATATTCTTGAAGCAAAAGAAGAAACAGTTGCTGGAAAAAATAAAGTAGTTTTACATTTTGTAGGAGAGAATGCTCCTAAGGAAAAAGATGGTGACTTAACAATTGTAAGAAACTATCCAAAAGAAACTGAGATAGAATTTAGGAAAATTAGAGAAATACAAAATGGCGAAGAAAAGCAAGGTCTTACAGATGCTAGATTTAGATTAGAATCACTCTGGACTAAAGACGGATCTACCTACCTAAAAGATTTGAAATCAGATTCTATCAAAAAAGAAGGCGGCAAAGACAATGAAAAAGGCTACTTCCTCTTTGATAAACTAAAAGTAGGTGACTACAAGCTAACAGAAATCCAAGCTCCTTATGGTTACCAAGTACTAGATTCATATTGGAGGATAGAAGTTCGTGAAGATAAAAATGGCGAGCTTGTAAAAACCGTCTATGAAGTCAAGAAAGACGGCAGTGGAGAAAAAATAATAAATCCAAATGACGAGCCAGTCTACGAACTAACAAACAAGCCTAGAAAAATTGACATTCAATTTACAAAATACCTAGGCGAGCTAGAAAAAGACGAAGATGGAAAAATCAGACTAGATAAAGATGGCAAACCTATCGTCAACAAAATACCATACAAAGGAGATATCCCAGGCAAAGGTGGTAAGCCAGTAAGCTTCGACCTTTATAGCTCAGACTACTATGGAGCAATAATTGGTGAAAAAGTAGATGGCAAAATAAAACCAATCCAAACTGGTATAACCCGAGCTAAAGATGGATTCTTCCACCTAAAGGGATTAGAATTTGGTAAGTACTATGTCTTAAGAGAAACAAATCCTCCAGAAGGATACGATGTTGCAAACGATATTCTACTTAAGGTAGAAGCAGAAGCTATAGCAAACGTCGGCGAGATGAAAGTTATAGTAAGAGACCCTAACACCAACGCAGAAACTGGCGCTCACTCTATATTTAAAGGCGTAATCGACTTTAGAGAAGGCGAGCAACTTGGTAAATTTTCAATTAGGAAAACTGGTAATGCTATTTCCTATGTTGATAAAGAAGGCAAGCTTGTAATAATTGATAAAAACAATCCTAAGATTGTAGGTCTAAGACGTGCTTACTTTAGACTCTATACTGCAAATAAGGAATTCAAAATCGAGACGAACCCAGGCGGTTACGCAAAAGAATATATCCAAAAAGTAACCCCAGGTAATCCAATAATCTTATACCTAACTGAAGAAAAAGCTAAAACAATGAGCCAAGAAGACCGAGATAAATTAGGGGTAGTTGGTTATAAAAACTTCAGAGGAAAAGATGGAGAATTAGTTAGTTATGCAGTAGATAAAGATGGTAAGAGATTTAGAATTGGTGAAGACCCATCAACCTTACCAGAAAACCAAGGTATAGTAACTTTCGACAACTTAAAACCTGGCTACTACGTTCTACAAGAATTTAGAGGACCAGCAGGTTATGAAAGAACAACCGATGAGTGGTATGTATATGTAGATAATAGTGGAAGAACATACAGGTCAGACAAAAAATTCGACCCAGCAACTTTAGATCAAGGAATCCAGTCAATAAGTTCAATCACAAACCCATCAATGAGCCCAAGACTACAAATGGCAGGACTTGATATATCAGAACCGTTACAATTTAATAAACTAATGTCACAACCTTTCTCAGATGGACTAGAAATAGGCGATGAGATTAACCCACAAGCTCAACAAGCTACCCCTACTGAATCATATATTATCTCAAAAACAAAGACAAATGTAAAAGTTAGGGGACTAGATATAACCACTACAGCACGACATGAAGGTAACGAGGTATTCTATGTAAGAATAGATATGACAAATAATACACCTAATGATCAGAATGTTACCAATGTTGAAATTCCATTTAATAAATTTTATTTTAGTATTGTAGAAGGTTCAGATAGGTCATGGAAAACACCAGATAATGGTGCAGAAAAACAAGGAGAATGGCATACAGGATATAGTAGAGAAGGTATAAATCTAAAATCTGGCGAACCATTCATATTGAAAGGTCAAACAGCAAGTATAGAATTCAAAGTAAAAAGTGTACAAAATTTAGGTATTGATAGAGACTACAAATTGTTTAATAATGTTAAGCTTGGTAACCATAATTTCGACTCTCCAATAGTAAGAAAGACTGAAGCATATAAGATAATCTATAATGATGACCATGGAGAGATTCGTACCGAACCTTATCAAAATCAAAAGAGCGGAAAACGAGTTGAAATAAAATCAATAACACCAAATGAGGGTTATGAAGTCGTGGGAAATCCTACAGTTAAGACTGCAGGTGGCGCTGATGTAAAAGTCGTGAATGGCGAATGGTTTACTATGCCACAAGATGATGTAACAATATCCGCTAACTTTGTAGCAAAAACCTATAACATCACTTATAACAACCCAACAGGCGGAACTGTAAGTGGACCACAAACTTCTAAAACTGATGAAAAAGTTACTTTAGAAGTAAATCCACAAGCTGGTTATAAGCTAAAAACTTTTACAGTCACTTATGATAATGGTAAAACAGTTGATGTAAGCAATTATCAATTCACAATGCCACCTGGGAATGTAACGGTTAATGCAGAGTTTGAGCCTACTAGTCAAGAATATACAGTTAGATTTGATCCTAACGGTGGAAATGGCTCAATGGATTCTGTAAAAGTTGCACCAGGACAAGCTTACACATTACCAGACAATAAATTTACACCTCCAGATGGAAAGATCTTTAAGGCATGGGATGTAAATGGAGAAGAAAAACAGCCAGGCAATGTTATAAAAATAAATGACAATGTAACAATAAAACCAGTATGGGATGATGTAACTCCAGATTCTTATAATGTAATACTAGTACAGCCACAAAAAGGCGGAACAGTTAATGCGACTCCAACATTTGCTAAGGAAGGCGGCACTATCAAATTATCAGCAACTCCTGATAAAGGATATAAATTTGGCAATTATGTCGTAACAGCAAATGGTAAACCAGTAACAGTTACTGGCAATACGTTCAAAATGCCAGCATCAGATGTAACAGTAACTGCTACATTCGTAGAAAATTCTACAACACCAAGTGAGGGCGAAAAAAATCTAGAGGTCAACTTTACTTACTCTGGGTCAGTAAATGGAAATGCAGCATCTCCAGGTGCTGATTCTCCGGGTAAACTAGAACTCTTTGAAGAAGGCAACCTAACAGCTTTAGAAACTATAAAGGCTATAAACGAAGGCAAGGTACAATTTAATACCAAGCTTGACCCTAGCAAGAACTATAGACTTGTGTATACTAGAGAAGATAAGTTTGCCAAAGATTGGGCACTACCAAATGTATCTAATTACACAATTGATAGCGAATCAATAACAAAAGCTAAAGATACCGTGAGCTTAACAATTGCTAATGGTAACACCATGGACATCTTTAACAAAGACGAAACTGGATTTAGGATTCCTCTAAGAATTACCAAGGTCAATGAAAACGGCGGAGTTCTTACAGGTGCACAATTTAGAGCTAGAAAGATACTAAAGAGTGATCAAGTTATTGATCAAAAGCCTCCTGTATATGGTAATGAGGAATTTGATGGTGTATCAGAAGCGACTGGTCTTCCAGGAGATAACTACTTCAGAGAATTATCACCAGGTCTCTATGAGCTATCAGAAATCCAAGCACCAAGTGGATCTTATAGACTTCCTAAAGATGAAAATGGTAAAGACAAGAAATGGTATTTCAAAGTAGAAGTCGCAAAAGATAAAGATGGAAACTACAAAAAACCATCTGACGACGACTACATGAAAATAGAATTCCAATTTACTGAAACTTTGCCAGATACTGAAGGAGATGCAAGATGGGCAATACCAGAAAAAGATAGAAAAGAACTTCTAGGTAAACCAATAAAAGGTATAAAATTAGGTGATGGTAAATATGATAAATTCACACAAATCATCAAGGACGACCACAGGTCAGACCCAGCAAGACCAGATGCTCCATATAAGGGTATAGACGATGTACAAGTAACAAACTTCCTCAAAACAACAGAGATAAGTTTCCACAAAAAAGACCTTGAGACATATCAAAATATCGAAAATGCTGAATTTACACTAAGAAGAGCAAAACTCGACAAAGATGGTAATCTAACATTTGATAATGAAGGTAATCCTCAATACGAAGACCTTAATGAAAAAGTAAAAGGCGATGATGGCAAAGAATATGATAAGTTTATAAAGCCAGAAGGCTATGATGAAACTATCAACGCTGTCTTGAAGACATCTAAAAAAGATGCTGAAGTTCTTTTCTCTAATCTAGAACAAGGTACCTATATCATCAAAGAAACAAAACCAGCTGATGGTTATAGGCTAGATGATAGCTTCCTAGCCATCACATTAAGTGCAGACAAGGATGGTGCATGGAAGCAAGAAATTGTAGCCTATGAAAAGAAAAATGGAAAATATGTAAAAGTAGAAAATCCAGAATCTATTTTCGGAAAAGATCACGATGGAGACTTGGATAATGTATTTAACAACAAAGACTACATCGACTTCAAATTCCAAAAAATCGAAGGTGTAAAAGATAAGGAAGGAAAAGATATTGCGGTAGATTCATCAGACTTTAGGGTAACCCAAGTTGATGAAGATGGAAAGCCAATCCCTGGCGGATATGATCAACCTCTATATGCTTACGCAGGTTCAAAATTCACTTTCAAAAATCTTGGCGTTGGTAGGTACAAACTACAAGAAACAAGAGCTTTGGAGAAATTTATAAAACCTGATCCATGGTATTTTAGAGTAGTTCAAGATCCAAAAACTTACAAACTAAAAATAGTATTTGAAGACCACGATGCGTCAATTAGATTTACGCCAGAAAATGAAACAGATGGTAAAAATACTCCACAACTTGATGATAAAGGCAATCCAAAAGACATCAAGGTTGCAAACTACAAAAAAACTAGATTCGTATTTAAAAAACAAGACCAAGATGGAAATGTACTTCCAGACGTATATTTCAACTTCAAAAAGTTGAGACAAACATTTGATAGCAAAGCTTATGACTATACAAATGATGCAGTATCAAGTGCAACTTATACCTACAACAAAAGCGCACGTTCTCAAAATTCTGGTTCAGTTACATTCGACACACTTGGCGAAGGAATCTATGAACTAAGAGAAACCGACAAGCCAGAAGGCTACGACAGTAAGGCTATTCAAGATAGGTGGATAATAAAAGTTGTAAAAACTGAAAATGGTCTACAAGCAATCTACGATAAAGATTTAGAAAAAAGATACTACGAAAAATACGCAAATCATGATAAAAATCCAAATGAAGAAAAAGATAATTATTACACAACCTATATCAAAAATGGATTTGATAAAAAGAGCAATTTGGAACAAAAACAAGTTGGTGAATTTTCTTATATCCTAACAAACACCAAAACCACAGTTGATTTGAAGTGGAAGAAGGTAGATGTAAACAAAGGATTAATTAAAGATAAACAAACCAAATTCGTAATGCTCAAAAACTCTGATGATCCTACAAAATTAGATGAAGCTAAAGATGGAAATTCATCATCAGCACCTTATGAGCTTATAGAAACCGATGGTACATTTGAAGTTAAAAACCTATCCAAAGGTATCTACACATTAATAGAAACCCAAGCGCCAGATGGCTTCAAAGAAATGGATAGGCAAATAGTTATCCAAATCTACGAAGACGAAAAAGATAACTACAAGCTAAAGAAGAAATTCTATGAAATGAAAAAGGATGCCGATAGCGGCGAAAATGTATTGGTAGATAAAACTCAAGAGTTTTCATACATCTTTACTAGAAATAGAAATACAGAAGTAGATACAGATGGACCTGGATATTTCTACATCAAAAACGATGAAAAACAACAATACTTCTACTTAACCAAAGGATTCCTAACAGATTCAAATGGTAAAAAAGTATTCAACAACATCACAAAAGGTAAGTTACACTTAAAACTAACCAACACAGATGACGATAAGGATGTATTTAGGACAACTATCGACCTTGCAAAAGATTCAAATGCTGGAATCTATAAGTTTGATGTAAACGGAATCAAAACTGGTAAGACCTATCTTCTAGAAGAAGAAAAAGCACCAGAAGGATATAAGCTATCATCAAATAAATACAAACTTTTATTTGTAAATGATACACAAAATCCTGGAAAAGTTATAGCTATATTAAAAGCTGTATTAGATAAAAATAACAAAGAGCTTAAAAATGCAAGAGGACAACTTGTTACAGAAGATGGAAAAGTAATCGGAGATGGAATAACAATCAATATTGCCGATCCAAATTCTATACTCAAAGTAATCAACGAAAAAAATAAAGTTGAATTTACAAAAGTTGGTAAAGACGAAGTAAAAGGAGAAGGTGGCAAACTTGAAACCAAGGAAGATCCACTACAAAATGTAGAATTTATCCTACAAAAACAAGATCCAAAAGATTACTACAAAGAAAACAACGGCTACTATCCAGTAACAAAAAATATAGAATTTATCAAAAAAGATGACGAAGGTTTGTACATCGAAAAATCCGATGGAACAAAAGAGCGTAAAAAAGGTTTAGAAGATGTAACACTCAAAAACAGTGCTTACAAAGGAAAATCTGACGACAAAGGTAAATTTACATTCGAAGGCCTAACAGATGGTTTCTATCAAATTATGGAACCAAATGCCCCAGATGGCTACATGCAAGTAAACGGCCCAGTCAAGAAATTTAGAGTTCTAGAAGGTAAAATCTACATCTACGACAAAGTCGACGACGAATTCGTAGAAAAAGAAGTAACCGATGCTAACATTGGCACACTTGGTAAAATCATCAACGAAAAACCAGGCAAGGGCGAATTTAAAATCAAAAAAGTTGACGAAAATAACAGGCCACTTGCAAATGTAAAATACACCCTTCACAAAACCGACGAAAATGAAACACAAGTTGGAGAAGAAAGAATAACAGATGAAAATGGAGAAATTTCTTTCAAAGACTTGCCTTATGGCTACTATTGGTTAAAAGAAAGAAAAACAATAAACGGCTACATCCTAGATACCAAGAAAAAATTAATCACTCTTGGAGGAGGAGATTGGGGCGAAACTCCAGCAAGAAAAGATGATGTTTCAAAATATATAAGCTTCGATGGAGAACAAAAAGAATTAATTTCAACAGCTGATATACCTAATAAGACAACTGTATATCCAAACAAAGCTGAAGGAATGATTGCAAACTTTAAGTTTAAAATCGATCCTAATAAAGAAATTAGACCTGGAGATTATTTCACAATTGATTTTTCAGACAATATAGACTTAGATGGAATATTTAAAGATAATGATAACAAAGGAAAGAATCCAGATTCACAATTTGATATAATCGGACCTGCAGGAAAACTTGCTGAGGCAAAAATAAATCCTGATAGAACATCAATTACCTATACCTTTACAAAATACGTAGGCGACTACAGACCAGACTTTATGTCAATGTTTATGCAAATCTTCCCAGACAGAAGAGTTGTAGACCATACACAAGACATAACAGTCGATGTAAACATAGGAAATAACACCGATAAAACAAATAAAGATTATCATTATTCAGATTCTATAAATATAAACTATAGAGGCTGGAACGATAAGAATGGATACGATGGATACCAAAATCCAACATCAGATATATCATCATATATGCTAAGGCTTGACCCTGATAACAAGACTTTCACAGCTATAGTTTATTACAATCCTTGGAATAAATATTTGAAAAATAAAAATGTGTTATTTAATTCTGAGCAAGATATAGATCTAAATTCTCTATCTGTAAAAACTTATAGAAAATCTGGTTGGGGATCTCATAGAGATGGATACCAACAAGGAGACCTTCCAGATTCTTACGATGTAGACTTTAACGATAGTAACCTAACCTATATTGGTGATGAATATTATTATGACAGAATAGGAAATACTGGAAATACGAGAAATATTTATATTCCTAACAGTTATTTGAACCAAAATGGATACAATAGAAACACTTATGTAATTGAAATCAAAGGAAAGCTTGTAGGAGATAATGTTCAATCCTTAAAATCATCCGTACATTATACAAACCACTATTTATATTATGAAGGTAGGGATGGATATTACTATTACCAAGACTCCTACACAGGTCACTTCGAAACCTGGTCAGAATTCTTTAATCCTGGAGCGATTGGAGATGCTAACAAAGAATTAAAACTTCTAAACTTCAAAAACAAAATAGAATTTGTAAAAATTGACGGCGGAGTTTTATCAAATGTAGTAGACCAATCAAGCGAAAATCCAGAATCGCTCAAAGATTTAGGCATAGGAAAAGTTTTAAAAGGAGCAACATTTAAACTTCAAAAACAAAACGGCTCATCATGGGATGAAGTAGAAAATTCAACAAGAATATCAGACGATAACGGAGTATTTTCTTGGGAAGGATTATCCGAAGGTGAGTACAGAGTTATAGAAACCGTCACACCTGATGATGAACACTATGACTTGCCAACAAAAGAAGTTTCTTCTTTCAAAGTAGATGAAAAAGGAAATATTGTAGAAATAAAAAACAATAAACAAATCATAGAAAACTACAAGAAAGCAGAAATAAGAGTAAGAAAAACTGACGAAAATGGACAAAGTATCAAAGGAGCAGAGTTCCTACTAGAAAAAGATAATGATGATAAGTATACAGGAAATATAGGAAATGTAGAAGCTGATGGAACAATCTTATTTAATAATCTTCCAGCAGGAAAATATACTCTAACAGAGAGAAAAGCTCCAAAAGGCTACACCAAATCTGACGCAGTTTGGAAACTTGAAGTAACAAGAGATGGTAAAGTCAAATGGCTAAACTCATTCGATGATACAAATGACAAGATGAAAACTGTAGAAAATATAAGCTACAAACAAAATGGCGAAAAGCCAGAAAATCTTGACACAGAAATCATCGGAATAGACAAAGAAAACAAAACATTTAGACAAAAAATAACCATCAAAGCAAAACCAAGCGATATAAAGAAAACAAAACTAATCCTAGAATCCACAGACCCATCACTAAAACTAAGTCAAGCAAATACAAAAGTAAGATTAGTAGCAGGAGATGGAGCAAATCAGATAGGAAATAAAGACAATACTTCTTATAAAGTTGAAATCAACGGTGGAGATAGTCCAAACTTGACCTTAAGAATCACACCTCCATACAAGGAAGAAGATAAAAATAAACCAGTAGGATCAGAACAAGGACAAACCCCACAAGAAGAAAAAGAAAAATACTATCAATTTATAGTGGATATGCCATACAAAGATGAAGGAAGAATAGGAGCAAAAGCAACCTACCAAATCGGCACAATCAATAAAACAAGTGGCAAAGTAGAATTTGGCGAAAATGATACAAAACAAATCCTAGATAAATATCTAGAAAATGCAACGCAAATAACAGCGGGCGATAACAAAGTCAATATGACACAGTACGACGGTAAATATCTAGACCGTGACGTCAATCTAATAACATTAGACATCGCCAATATCAAAAACCCAGACATCTACTTCAAAAAAGTAGACGCCGATAAACCTGACAAGGCACTTGCTGGAGCAGAATTTGAAATTCGTAGAAAAAATGACAGTGGCATTTTCGTTGCACTAAGAAAAGACGGAACAGAATTTTTGCAAATAGACAAAGAAGAAGATAAATGGAAAGTTAAATCCAATGCCCAAGGTCAATTTGAATTTAAACAAATTCCAAATGGCGAATACCAAATTGTCGAAACAAAAGCGCCAGAAGGTTACGCACTTGTTGAAAAAATAGTCTTCAAATTTGAAGTGAAAAATGGTAAGATATATTATATAGATGGTCAACAAAATAATAATACTAAAATAGATTTGAAGAAAGATGAAGAAATAGAAAATAATACAGCAGAAAACAGAATTTTAGTAACAAACAAAAAGGCCCAATATCCTTCTACAGGAGGCCCGGGAGTTTGGATAGGATACACAATCCTAGGACTAATAATAATGTTTGTCGCAGTATTGACCTATTCAAAAAGAAAAGATAAACTTATAGTATAAGATGTCTAAAAATTTTCGGTAATAAACCTAATAATAACTTGCAAGAAAAATAAAATTTTCTTGCAAGCTTGGGTTATTATAAATGTAGGAATGTTTCTAGTATAAATCTTGAAATACAGATTATACATAATTGATAAGGCGAAAGCCAAAACATATCAAGGCAAATTGACAAAAAAATAAAAAGGAGAAAATTATGAAACACAAAATTTTGTCATTTTTAACAGCATTCGCAATGGTGTTCGGAATTCTTGCAGCACCTTTTACAAATGCTAAGGCTGATGAAGCCGGTACTGTTGTTGCAGGTACATCAAAAGAGCAACAAGAGACTACTGTAACTTTACACAAGCTTAAATTAAGCAACCTTGATAATCTTCCACAAAAAGATAAAAGTGGTGAGTTTATTGAAGGTCTAAGAGGAGAACCAAAAGAAAAATATGTTGGTGGTGAAATCGGAAACATAAAGGATTTCTTCTCAGATGACAATGCTGAAGAATTAGCAGGCGTTAAATTTACTTATTGGGTATTTGATAACGAAGCTAGTTACAAAAAAATGATAGCTGACTCTGGTAAATTTAATACTGTAGAAGCTGTTGACAAAGAATTAGGAACAGAAGGCGTATACAAAAAAGAAATTACATCAGCTAAGGGTGGTGTAACATTAGGGGACGCTCAAGATAAAAATACTATCACTATCCCAGCAGGTAAAAACAAATTCATTTGGGCTGTAGAAACTTCAAAAGTTATTCCTGGAGAAGGTGAAGATGGAAAAGATCAAACAATTACAAATGCAAAAGCAGTTCCATTTGGTCTAGCTCTTCCATTATTCAAAAAAGATGGATCAGTAAACAATGATATCCACGTATATCCAAAGAACACAACAGCTGAAGAACCAAAAGTAGATAAAGACTTTAAAGGTAAAGCTGACGCAAACAATGATAGAAAAGAAATTTTCAATGATATAGTTGAAGGTGCATATGTAGGTCAAGAAGTTGATTATGAAATTGAGACACTAATTCCAGCTGGATCAGATTATCAAACAGCTAAATGGACAGACCAAATGACAGAAGGTCTTACATTTAACGAAAATAGTTTAAAAGTATATATTGGTTCAAAAGAAGCAGAAAAAACAGCTAAAGATGGAGACTATCTAACAAAAGGTACTGATTATACTTTAGTAAAAGATGGAAATGGATTTAAACTTGAATTTACTACAGCAGGACTTGCGAAAATTAACAAAAAAGATGCTGAAACTAGAGTTCACATCACATATACTGCAACAGTAAATGACAAAGCAAAAGTTCAAAGACAAGAACGTAACGACGTAATTTTCCACTATGGAAACAAACAAGATCATTCTAATACACCAAAACCACAAAAACCTTCTGAAGGAAAACTTAAAGTTACAAAGAACTTCCCTAATGTAGAAGGTGGATGGGCTGAAGGTGAAGAAGTAAAAGTAACAATTTACGATGCTCACACTGGAAAAGTTGTAACATTTAAAGATGGTCAAAAAGCAACAGTAACTCTAACTAAGAAAAAACAATTCCACGAATGGACTGGTCTAGATAACGATAAACAATATAAAGTAAAAGAAACATTTAAACCAGGAAACGAAGCAGAATACGGACTTGGTGGAAATGGTGAAGTTACTATCAAGAACTATAAGAATGATATCCCAGGACCAAAAGACCCAGAAGAACCAGGTCTTGTAACCTACGGACACAGATTCCAAAAGGTAGACCAAGAAGGTAAAGGTCTTGCAAACGCAGAATTCATCATTTCTAGAACTGTAGAAGGTCAAACTCAATACCTAGTTAAAAAAGGTAACACAAAATTAGAAGCTGAGCAAGCTGATTATGTTGCAGCAGAAAAAGCTTATAAAGACGCTGTAAAAGCAGCTACAACTGAACAACCAAATACTGAAAATATTGCAAAACTAAAAGCAGCTAGAGATAAAGCATATGCAATAGCTCAAAGCGAATGGGAATTCAATACTAGCAAAGATAATGCAACTGTATTTAAATCAAGTACAGACGGTTACTTTAGAGTATCAGGTTTAGATGAAGGTGAATACCAATTAGAAGAAATTAAAGCTCCAGAAGGATATGCTAAATTAACTGCTCCAGTTCCTTTCACAGTTGTAAAAGATTCATTTGGAACAACAACACTTGAAGCTGGAAAACTTAAAGATGATAAAGGATTCTCACAAGTAGAAAATAAGAAAGTAACAATCCCACAAACAGGTGGAATTGGTTCAATCATATTTGTAGTAGCTGGTCTTATGATTATGGGACTTGCAGCTTACAAAATGAAAGCTAACAAAGAACAAGCATAATATTAACTAAATAGAGGAGTTACTATGAAAAAGTTCAATAAAAATTTAATATCTTCCATATTTCTTATGGTAATATTACAGCTAGTTGCTCCTCTTTTGGCTTATGCTGAAAGCGGAAATAGCCTAAGAATTAATACAAATTATACTGATGAAAATTCCAAACAAATCGTAGTTGACTATGTTGATTATTGGAAAGTACCTGATGAAAAAATCGAAAATATCGAAAAACCAGAAAAACAACTTGAGCTTATAAATTCTTATAAGGACAAGTATGATGAGGAAATTTCAAAAGATTTGGGAGAGATGAAAACTTCTAACAAATCTGAAGAAAATAATGGGATGGCTTTTGCTTTAATTGAAGGCTTGGAAAAGGGGGTATATCTTTTAAGATATAGATCAAATGATCCATCAAGACCATACATTCCTTTCCTAGCAATCATTGACGAAAACACAGAAAATCCTCTCACAATTTATCCAAAAAAAGCTCCTGATACCCTAACTCTTACAAAAAGGGACAAGGATGACACAACAAAAGTCCTTCCTGGAGTTGGTTTTAATGTGATAAATAAAAAGGGAGAGATTCTTAAATTTAACAAAGTTAAAGACGAAAATGGCAATGAACAATTGACCTACTCCCCAAATGGGAAGATAACAGAAATTTTCACAGACCAAAAAGGACAAATTAAATTATTTGGCTTAGAAGAAGAGGTAAAGTTCAAAGAAACAAAACCTCTAAAAGGTTATGAAAAAAACGTCGGAAAAGAAAGTGAATTTAAAAGATCAGGAAGTATTGAGCTTTTAAACGAAAAAGACAAACCAGAAAATTATTTCTCATTCCAAAAAATCGACGGAACTAACAACGATCCACTTAAAGGTGCTATCTTTAAAGTTCAAGAAAAAACCAAAGATGGCTACAAAGACTTGGAAGAAAACGGAAAAGTCTACACTCTAACAAGTGGCGAAAACGGAGAATTTAAAACAAAAAATCTCCCTTACGGCGACTACAGACTAATAGAAACAAAAGCCCCACAAGGCTACGTTCCAGAATTAGACGCAGTATATTTTACAATTGGAGAAACTTCATCAAACAAAACAATAAAAGTTAAAAACTACAAACCAACAACCCCAGGCCCAAAAGGAGGAAACAACAGATTAAGCAAAAGAGTAGACGCCATGGCAAAAACCGGCGACGCAACAATCTACCTAATCCTACTACTAGGCCTACTAATGATAGGAGTTGGTGTAAAATTTGTAAGGGCTAAAGAATAAAATAAGAAAACAAACAAAGTGCTTAAAGATTAATTTCTTTAGGCACTTTTTTTAAAAAAATTTATTATAGAAACACAAACCCTATAATAATTAAATTTATTAAATTATTTAAAATGACTAATAAATTTAATTTGATAATAAAGAATTTTCATTGAGGTGAACAATATGAAACTTAATAAAGAGAAAAAAATTGATTATATTTTTAGGTTTCTTAGTATTATTTCTATTATTGTAAGTGTAATTAGTGTAAAATATGCTAATGATGCTAATAAAATAGCTAAAGAGGCTAATGATACAAACAAAGATATAGCAATTGCACAGATTGAGTCACAGAAATCAGAAGCTAAATTAGATAGTTTACAAAATAACGTTATAAGTTTAGAGAGTATAAGATCTAAAATAGATGTTATCGAAGAAAAGAAAGATTTAAGTAGTAAGGATTATAGTCGTGAAGACTATGAAAAAGATATTGAAAATTTAGATTTGATTTACAATAGTATAAGAACAAACATTAATAAAAAAAATAAATTTGCTAGTAAATTGGAAGAGAAATTTAATTCTGAAATAAAATTATTAAGATCGGAAATCAATAGTATTGATTTCAATATTCATAGCAAATATAATGGTGGGCTAAGAAAAAAAGTACAATCCTTTGTAAATGCTGGATCTATGCCTGATTTAGAAGAACTTTTTAGCAAGTATGAAGAGGAAGAAAACAAATTGATTCTTAATAAATTACAAAAATAAAAATTATTAGTTATTATTCAAATATTTAACTTTATATTTATCACAATTGACTAAAACTTAATAGGATGTATAATGTAATTACAAATTACCTTAAAGGTAATTTATAAGGAGAGAAGTTTGAATGTAGAATATTCCAGTAAAAAAGTAGAAAAATTATGTACTAATTTTAAACATGCTAGAAAAAAGATTGGAAACAATGAGGCTATTAATCTACATAAGATGATTAATTTTATTTTAAATATTGATAGCATAAGAGATTTAAGAAATATGAGTAAGTACAGATTACATAAGCTTAGTGGAAAAAAGGGGATATATTCTCTGTCGCCGGGTGGTGCTAAAATGAGCATTAGGGTTGAAGTTTTATTTAAGGATATATCTTCTAATATAGTATATGATATTAGTAATATTGATATTATAAAAATTGTAAGTATTGAAGAGGTGAACAATCATTATGAGTAATAATTTAATAAGTTATGAGGAGTTGATAGCATTTCACCCTGGCTCTTATATTGAGGATATTATTGATGAATTAAATATTACTCAGGATGAATTTGCTAAGAGAATGGGAGTGTCATCTAAAACTATTTCTAAAATTGTAAATGGTAAGGCTAATATTACAGAAGTTTTAGCTGAAAAGTTGAGTAGGTTTACTGGTATTAGTTTTAAGACATGGATGAATTTACAAGCATCCTATAATAAAAAAGTTATTGAAATTAAAAACAAGATGGCATTAGATGAAGAGAAGAAAATAGCTAAAGAGATTGATTTTAACTACTTTAAAAAAGAATTGAAAATTATTGAAGATAAAACTTATAGAATTAATGAAAAAATAGAATTCCTTAGAAGATTTTTAAATATTTCTAGTTTATCTTATTTGAAAGATTTTAATTCTAATGTGAGTTATAGAAATAATAAGTTCTCTTCTGATATTAATGAAAAATCTATAATTAAATCTAATGTAATGCTTGAAATTGCTATAAATGAGGCTAGAAAAAAAGCTGATAAAAGTTTAGATATAAATAAATTAAAATCAAAATTAAATGATTTGAAGAGTTTAATTAATAGTAATGATAAGGTATATGAAAAATTGGAAGAAAATTTGCTTGAATGTGGGATTATCTTAGTGACTTTACCATATTTTAAGGGCTCAAATTTAAATGGAGCAGTATATAAGTTTAATAATGGAAGTGTTTTATTACTTATAACTGATAAACAAAAAAGATCAGATATTTTCTGGTTTACTTTAATGCATGAAATAGGACATATTATTAATAAGGATTTTAATTCCAACCTAGATAAAAATAAATATGATTGCAATGAGAATAAGGCTGATAAATTTGCTCAAGATTTTCTTATAAATCCTATTTCTTACAAGAAGTTTGTAGAAAATCATGAGTTTGATCAAGAGTCTTTAGAAAATTTTGCAAAAGATAACTTTATTACATCTGATATAGTTGTGGGTAGGCTTAAAAATGATGGTTATATTAGACAAGAATTATACAATAATTATAACAAATTTATGAAAATACCAAAGAAAAACATTGATATCTTAGAGGATATAGCTTACTATATAAATTAAATTGATAATAGCTATCTTAATTAAAATAATTAAGATAGCTATTTTTTACATAATATTATAATAGATTTTTTAAATTTACATATCTACAACCCAAACAAAAACCTACAAATCCCAAGTATCAATAAATGCACTGGATAGAACAAATAATTGAACCATTTATTTTGTTTTCCTTTTTCTCCGTTGTAAAAATTAATGGTTGCAAAGCCTAAAATTGCATAAACTTCTTTTATTATCACAAGGTATGCCAACAGACTTCCAACTAATCTTTTGTCGTAGAAAAGGTAGAGTATAAAAATTATTATTATGGAATAATAATCGTAGTCAAATGATAGGAGAGTTGCTGATATTGCGCTTATTGCAACAATTAGTATTGAAAGAAAAAGCCAAAGGTATTTGTTTTTGATTTTTTCTTTTAATTTATCAACAATCATCAAGGTCAAAAGTCCAAGGGCTAGCGCCCACATTATGTTTTGTGATCTGTTGTTTATAAAAACTTTTGATTGGAACATATCGTAAGGTATTTCTGAAATTACGGCGAAAATCAAAAGATTTCTTAGATATTTGAATCTTGATTTTGTTTTGTAAAAGCCTTCTACAATCATAAAGGCAAAAATCGGAAAGGCAATCCTGCCTAGTATATCAAAAATCATTGATATTGTAACTAGTGGTTGTTGGTAATTTAGTTTTGGTGTAATGATTGCCTTGTTAAAATGGTCAATAAACATTGAAATAAAGGCAATATATTTCATCTGGGCACCATTTAATTGAAATTTTTTCTGTATTTGTTTAAATTTTTCCATTTTCTATTCCTCTCTATTTTTAAATTGTATATTTTTATAATTAAGTTTTTTATATTATACTATATTTTTTCTTGAAAATAAATATAGTATTTTTTATTGCTTATGTTGAAGATTCAAATATATTAACTTGTGATTTGTAATGGAAAATATAAATATTAATTATCAAAGTCTTAAATTAAAATTTCAAAAAAGGGATTAATTTGCACTTAAAGCTAATAAAAAAGATTTTAAAAGAAAGAATAAATTGTAATATAAATTTAATTCAAGAGCTATCTCTATTCATTATATTCGATTGAGATGGGTAATAGTTAGTTTTGTTTTTTAGAATATTAAGTAATTATGAAATCCCCATTAGATTTAATAAAAAAATGGAAAAAAATAAGCTGCTACAAAATAACAATATTTTGTAACAGCTTTTATTTTTATATTAGATAAATAATCCTGCACATACTACAGATACTACTGTAATAAGTTTTACTAGGATATTAAGTGATGGGCCGGATGTATCTTTGAATGGATCTCCTACTGTATCACCTACTACTGCAGCGTGGTGGGCTGGTGAGTTTTTGCCGCCTTCTGCTCCAGTTTCTATAAATTTCTTTGCATTATCCCAAGCTCCACCTGCGTTTGACATAAAGATTGCCATTAATACGCCTGTTACTAGGGCTCCTGCTAATAGTCCTCCTAGGGTTTCTGGTCCAAATGCTTTTCCTATAAATAATGGTACTACGATTGCTAGTGCTCCTGGTATTACCATTTCTTTTAGGGATGCTCTTGTTGAAATATCTACGCATGATGCGTAATCTGGATTTTCTGTTCCTTCTAGGATACCTGGTTTTTCTCTAAATTGTTTTCTTACTTCGTTAATCATTTCTGTTGCAGCTTTTCCTACTGAATTCATTGTCAAAGCTGAGAATAAAAATGGTAACATTCCTCCTACGAACATTCCTGCTACTACTTTTGAATCAAGTAATGAAAGGTTGTCAAGGTTTAATGTGTCTGTGTAAGTTACAAATAGTGAAAGTGCAGTTAATGCTGCAGAACCTATTGCAAATCCTTTACCGATTGCTGCTGTTGTGTTTCCTACTGAATCAAGGCTGTCTGTGATTTCACGAACTGATTCATCTAGTCCACTCATTTCTGCGATTCCACCTGCATTATCTGAGATTGGACCATAAGCGTCAACTGTTACTGTTGTTGCTGTGATTGATAACATTCCTACTGCTGCAAGGGCAATTCCGTACATTTGCATTGTGTGGAATGAAACTAAAATTCCTATTGCTATAAGAACAATTGGTCCTACTGTTGAAAGCATACCACTTGATAATCCTGCGATTATATTTGTAGCTGCTCCTGTTTGACTTTCTTCTGCTATTCTTTTTACTTGGCTATATTTTTCAGATGTAAATACTTCTGATAAAAATCCGATTGCAATTCCTACAAGTATTCCCACAATTATACAAATTGCTGCTTTCATATTTCCAAAAAATATTGGTGAAAGGATAAATGATGCTACAAGAACAATTGCTCCTGATAGATAAATTGTCATCATTAGGGCAGATTGTGGGGATTTTTGTTTCTTTCTTAGGAATAAGAATGCTGCAAGAACTGATGCAAGTATTCCTATTGATGAAAGTACAAGTGGAAATCTAATCCCGGCATCTCCAAAGATTGAAAAACCTAAAACCATTGATGAAAGGATTGCTCCCGCATAAGATTCAAAAAGGTCAGCTCCCATTCCTGCAACGTCTCCTACATTATCTCCTACGTTATCGGCGATAACTGCTGGGTTTCTTGGGTCATCTTCTGGAATTCCTTTTTCAACTTTTCCTACAAGGTCAGCTCCAACGTCTGCAGCTTTTGTGTAGATTCCTCCACCAACTCTTGCGAAAAGTGCAACTGAACTTGCTCCAAAAGAATATCCCATAAGGATTGTTGGGTCTCTAAAGATCAAATAAACAATTCCAACTCCCAAAAGTCCAAATCCTGTTACTGCAAATCCCATAACAGATCCACCAGCAAAGGCAACTTTAAGGGCAGATGGAAGTCCACTTTCCATAGCTTCGTTTGTACATCTAGCATTTGAGGCTGTAGAAATTCTCATACCTACATAACCTGCTGCCATTGATAATAAGGAACCAAGGATATAACAAATCATGGTATTAATGTTAATAAAAATTGCTATAAGAATTGAAACAATAATTACAAAGATAACAACGTATTTATACTCACGAGATATAAATGCCATAGCTCCTTCTTTAATATTTCCTGATATAGTTCTCATTCTATCGTTTCCTTCGCTAACTGGAAGTATATTTGTTTTAATTTGAAGTCCCATAAAACAAATAGCGATAACTGCCACTATAACAGGTAGTAAATCAGATAACATAAATTCCTCCTATTATTAAATTTTACTCTTACTATTATATAACATAATATTGATATAAACAATCATTTTTGAAAGAATCTTGGAAAAAAAGAAGAAAATTTTTGAGATTTATGAAAAAATTTGAAAATTTATGGGAAAATTAGAACTTCAGCAATAAAATAAAGAAAATCCAAACCCATCTAGATCAGATAAACAACCACCCGTTTCGGTTGTTTATCCCGATT
>NZ_KV821164.1:0-55411 GCF_001815585.1 Anaerococcus sp. HMSC075B03 | reverse complement strand
CCGTTTCGGTTGTTTATCCCGATTTATCGTCAAGAGGGGGGGAGAGATCTCATTAATTAAAAAAATCTAGGATAAAAGTGTGTATATAAAGAAAAAAATAAGAAAAGTCCTTGCGAAAGATAAATTTATATAAAAAAGGATATTTCAAAATACTTTATACTTTGAAATATCCTTTTTAAATTTAAGATTTTGCATGATTTAAATTTCCTTGGCATACTTGCCAGGCTGGAATTTCCATTTTTAATTCGAATTGTCCTATCAAAAATGATGAGATAATTGTTGTCAAAAATGAATATATTAGGTGGTTCATTGGGATGTATATTAAAGAAAGGGCAAGAACTACGTAATCTGTAAACAAGTAGGCTCTTGATATTGGCCATTTTGTTTTTTTGGAAATTGTCATTGCCAAGGCGTCGTCGCCTCCTGCACATCCGCCAGCTGTAACTGCTATTCCGCAGCCACATCCTATAAATATTCCACCAAATATTGCTGCCATTAATGGCATATCGTAAAGACTTGGAATTATTGGTCCAATAAAATCAAATATCCAATAAAATACTGCAAACATTATTGTTGCCACAATGGATTTTTTTAAAAATATTCTTCCAAGCATTGAAAAGCCTAAAAGATAGCATAAGCCATCCAAAATCGGCGTGGTGTAGGCAAGATTCATATTTAATGCTTTTTTCAAAAATAAGCCAAGTCCCAAAACTCCCCCTTCGGTTATTTGTGCTTGTTCGTGGACATTTATTACTCCAAATGCCATAATTAAACAACCAAGGGAAATAATCAAAAATTCTTTTTTCGTAACTTCTAAACTTCTCAGAAATTTTCTGAGCATAAATTTTCACTCCTAATCTGGCGATTAGCAAAACAAAAAAGACTGCTGTCTTAGTTAAAACTAATCGCGCAATCTTCGGCTGGTGTTGATGCTTTTTTGTTTAGATTATTTTTTCTTGTAAAAACTCTGAGCTTATAGAAGAATTTAAGGTCAAATAAATCCCACATCAGGCACTTATTTGGCAAGGTTCAACTTCCACGAATCAGATAAAAACTACCGACAAAAAATCGGCAACCACCGTTTTACAACAGTTTTTCATATATTATAATACCTTCTTTTTGCAAATTGTAAAGTTTTAGGTTTTTGCTTAGAATTTAAAATAAAATAATAAACAAAATGATATAATAATTTTGTTATCGTACCCAAACTGGTAACAGTTGGGAGGTGAGGTTATGGAAAAATTCGGTACCATTTTAATATCTGTCGCAGGTAATGTAATAGCTCATTATATTATCAAGTGGCTAGACAGATATATAAAAAACGATAATTAGCACAAAAAAGACAGGAGTGGCTGCTCCTGTCTTTTTGTTTGGTCATGGATATAACTCGGTACCATGCTCAATATTATTATATAAGTTTTTATAATATTTTCAATTTAATAGTTTAAGAATTTTCAAAATGATATAATAAAAATGCTATCGTACCCAAACTGGTAACAGTTGGGAGGTGAGGTTATGAAAAAATTCGACTCTATGATTATATCTATCGTAGCAGGTATAATAGCAAATTATATCAGCAAGCGGCTAGATAGGTATATTAAAAACGATAATTAGCACATAAAAAGACAGGAGCCGTCACTCCTGTCTTTTTAATTGGTCATGGTATATTCGACTCCATGTTTAATATTATTTTACATCTTTTAATTTTATTTTCAATATGCTTTCATTATATATTTGAAAATCTGATTTATTTAATTTGATTTTTCACTATTACATTAAATCATTTAAAAAATATTTTACGCCCAATTCCCATCAACAAATACGTCAAATTCTTCCCCGTCTTTGTAGGCTTTTATATTTAAATCTTTTGCTCCTACCATAAAATCTTCGTGGATTAGGGAATCATTTAGACCGATTTTGTGAAGGTCCTTGTCTTCAACTTCTGTTCCGCCTTTTATAGTTGTTGGGTAGGCTTTTCCAAGGGCGAAGTGGCATGATGCGTTTTCGTCAAATAGGGTGTTAAAAAATAGGATATTTGATTTTGAAATTGGAGATTCGTAAGGAACTAGGGCAATTTCTCCTAAATATTTTGCATTTTCGTCTGATTCTAGCATTTCTTTTAGGGTATCGTAGCCTTCTTCTGCCTTAAAATCTACAACTTTTCCATTTTCAAATGTAAATTCAAAATTATTTATTATAACTCCATTGTAAACAAGGGGTTTTACTGCAACGAGCCTTCCGTCAACTCCGTCAAATTGAGGGGAAGTGAAAACTTCTTCTGTTGGAATGTTTGGCAAAAACAAGTCGCCTTTTTCATTTTTTGATGAAGCTGACATCCAAATGTGATTTTTTGGCAATTTTACTCTCAAATCTGTTCCATTTTTTGATGAGTAATGAACTTCATCAAATTGGTGAGAATTTAAAAACTCTGCCTTTTCATTTAATAAACTAACATGATCATTCCAATTTTTCTTTGTTTTTTCCCAATCTTCATCAACACGGCTCACATCAAAAATTACTTCCCATAATTTGTCGATTGCTTTTTTTTCATCAAGGTCTGGGAAAATTTTCTTTGCCCATTTTTTTGTTGGATAGGCAATTACAAGCCATGAAACCATATCGTTCATGGTATATTTTACAAAATCTTTTAATTTCAAAGAATTTTCTCTAACAGCTTCTGCTATCTTTTTTTGGTCCAAATCTTTTAATAAATCTGGGTCATCGCCAATTATTGAAATCCTATTTGACCTGTGTTTTTCAAGTTGGTAGATATTTTTTTCTATTATATAATCAGGAACTTCATTCAATGTTTCTTGATCTTCGTAGGTGTATTTTAATTTTGTTAGCTCTTCGTCCTTCCAATTGATACTTACAAGTCTTGCACCTTTTTCGTAGGCATATTTTGCAATAAGTCTTGCAAGAGTAGGATCTTCCAAGGAAGAATTAATTAAAACATCTTCATTTTTTTGTACATTTACACCAAATTCTACTGCAAGTTTGGCATAATTTTCTAATTTATTTTTGTTTACTGTCATATTTTCCTCCGTTTTTTTCATTATACTATATTGTGATGGTATAATAAAATTTAGAAATGGAGGATATTATGGTAAAAAGAAATGAAGTTGATATAAAAGAAACATGGAAATTAGAAGATTTATTTGAAAATGATGAGAAATTTTATGAGGAACTTGATAAAACAGTCAAAAAAAGTGAGAATTTCAAAAAAACTTACAGTCAAATAGATTCTTCCGATAAATTATATAAGGGATTAAAAGATTTGTCAGAAATTTATGGGGCCATGCACAGGTTGGGATCTTTTGCAGGAATTTCTACAGAAGTTGATGCCAATGACCCATATCCACAAAAAAGATATGCAAATTTTGGGGCAAAGGCAAGTGGAATTTATGCAAATTTAGCTTTTTTTGATGGGTTTTTGACAAAAATTGATGAAAAAATCATAAATGAAGTGAGAGAAAACCACAAAGATTATGATTATTTTCTAAAAAGAGCCTTGGACAAAAAAGATCATATTTTGGATGATGCAGCTGAAGAAGTGATTTCAAAATTATCTCCGACTTTTGATGCACCATACGGCGAATATGCTTCTTTGCGTTACGGGGATATAAAAGTTGATGATATTAAAATTGATGGGAAAAATATTCCATTAAATCACAATACTTTTGAAGAATATTACGAAACTGATAAAAATACAGAAATTAGAAGAGAAGCTTTTAAAAATTATCACAAGGCACTTGGTAACTACGAATCAGGAAACGGGGCAATTTATAATACCCACATAAATAATGAAAAAATCCTTGCAAATTTAAGAGGGTTTGATTCAGTAATTGATATGCTTTTGTCCTACCAAGATATTCCAAGAGAAATTTATGACAATCATATCAATACAATAATGGAAAAACTTCCAAAGCACATGAGAAAATATGCAAATATTTTGAAAAAAGTTTACAAACTTGACGAGATGACCTATGCTGATTTGAAACTTTCAATTGATTCTGGTTTTTCAAAAGAAATTGAAATCGAAGAGGCTAGAGATTATATAATCGATGGGCTTAAAGTTTTGGGAGACGATTATGTAGAAATGCTCAAAAAAGCCTTCAGCGATAGGTGGATTGACTATGCACAAAACGAGGGAAAAAGAACCGGAGCATTTTGCGATACACCTTACGGCTGCCATTCATATATAATGACGACTTATAACAAGGATATGAGCCAAGTTATGACCCTTGCTCACGAATTGGGACACGCTGGACATTTTGAAAATACAAACAAAAATCAAGATGCAATAAACACAGATGTTTCAATGTATTTTGTAGAAAGTCCATCAACAGCAAATGAAATAACTATGGAAAGATATTTACTAAAAAATGCCAAGAATGACAGGGAAAAATTGTGGGTGCTTGACACAATGATTTCAAAAACCTACTATCATAATTTCGTAACCCATTTTCTAGAGGCAGCTTTCCAAAGAGAAGTTTATGAAAGAATCGATAAGGGAGAAAGCCTTACAGCAGGAGATTTCAAGGAAATTTTTAATAAAAAATTAAAAGAATTTTGGGGAGAAGACGTAAAACTTGTAGAAGGAGCTGATCTAACATGGATGCGCCAACCACATTATTACATGGGACTTTATCCATACACCTATTCAGCAGGACTTACAATAGGAACAAAAGTTTCTGACAAAATAATAAATGGAAATGAAGAAGACATCAAAAATTGGAGAGAAGTTTTAAACCTAGGCTCAACCCTAAGCCCAATGGATCTTGCAAAAAAAGCTGGAGTAGATATGACAAATACAAAAGCCTTAGAAGAAACCATTGAATTTATAGGAGAAATAATTGACCAAATAGATGAGCTTTGTGAGAAGCTTGGTTTGTATAAATAAAATAATTTAAAAATAAAAAGTATTAAAAAACAAAGGAAGGAGATAATTCTTCCTTTTTTTGATTTTTTGGGGTAGAAATAGAATAAGAAAAAATTGGAGGGAATTATGGAAAATAAAGACATAAATGATATTTTAAATGATAGTTTAACAAATTTTTCAGAGACTAAGCTTGATAAGAAGAATCCTTATAAAAAAATAAAATTAGAAGAAGTTTTCGATGAATTTTTTGAAAGCTTAGAAAAAAATGATTCTGATTTTTCTTGGGTAGAAAAATTAAATGTTATAGATAAAAAGAAAAATGTTGAAGATAAGGATAAAATTGCTAATATCCATTACGGATTACCTTCTCATGTTCATGGAAATTACAAAGATGGCTCTATATATTTATGTTTATTTAATCCAAATGTTATAGGTATAACGGATAATAATTTGATTTATAAAAGTGAATCTTCAAAAAAGGAAAGTGCTAAAATATGTAGCTTAGAAGATTATTATACAAAACCACCACTATTAGAAGATAAAAAAGACCCTATAGATGATGAATTTTGGAGAATTATCAATTCTTATAAAGAGTGGAAAAATGATGATAAAAAAAGAAAAATTAATATAGAAAAACTTAAAAACTTAATAATAAGTAATGAATCTACATTAACAAAAGAATTGAAAAATCCTGGATTAGGGACATACTATATTGATAATTATTTTGATAAATTAATTGATAAGACAGTTAAAAATAAATTAGAATATACCGATAAAATTGTAAATATGGAATTATGTCCATTTAGATCTAAAAATGCTAGCACAATAAGTAATGATATTTTAAAATCAGAAATTTCTTTATTTGCTTGTTATATCATATGGTACAGAATAGGAAAATATAAAAATAATAAAAATTCCAATAAACCTATTTTTATATTTAGAAGCTATAGTAATTGGGAAAAAAGATTAATTTATTCTTTATATGAATTAAACAATAAGAAGATAACACAGGAAGCCATTGGAGAATACATGACAACAATTAGAAATGAGTTTTTCTATCATTTTCCAAATCAAAGTGGAATGATAAGTTCAAAAAATTTAAGAAAATTTGTGAGTGAAGAAGAATTTGATCATATAAGGAAAAATATAAAAAAGTCTGAAAATAAGTAAAATTTAAGGATTCAGCAATTAAATAAAACAGCTATTCCCCATCCCGACCAAAGTGGAGGGATCTCTTTAGATTGGTACGCATAGAGAAATATTTCTCACTTGATGGGTTTTTATTTCTTCCTTATTGTTAATTTTAAATTCTTATTATTTTTGGGTAAAAATATTCATATATCGAAAAAGAAAGGAATTTTATGAAATATTTATCTAAAAGATTTACTGGAAATTATGGGATAATTAAATTTGTTTTTTTGTTATTATTGACTTTGTTTGGAGCTTTGCCTGCAAGTTATAGTATTTTGATTAGGGGCGTGGACAAGTCTTTGCTTTATATTATGACTGGGGCTTATCTTCTTGTGGCTTTTTTATTTTTTCTTATTTTTTATAGGAAATTTGAATTGTCTGGGGGATTTTTTGCAAATTTAAAAGTGATTTTAATTTCTCTTGTGGCAATTTATGCTTTGTCTTTTTTGATTGAATTAGCTTTTGGGGAAAATATTTCAAATCCTCAAAATCAAGAGGCGATTGAGTCTATGCTTAGGAGAAATTTTTCTCCGGCTCTTCTTGCTCATATAGTTTTTTTGGGACCTCTTGTTGAAGAATATACTTTTAGGGAATATCTTCCTGGTGTTTTTAGAAATATTTTCAAAAGACGTGATCAGGATTTTAAGGATTTTTTCGCTCTTATTTTGGCGAATGTTTGTTTTTCTCTTGCCCATCTTCCAACTGATATTTATAGTTTTTTGGTATATTTTTCAATTGGTTTTGTCCTTGTTATGGTAAGATTTTTGACAAATAATTTGAAGTTATCGGCTTTTGTTCATATTTGTTGGAATTTATTGTCAAGTGTGATTTTATATTATGCAATTTAATTTTTAAAATATTAAATAAAAAAGGCTGTTGCAAGATTGAATGATTTTTCCATTGTGCAACAGTCCTTTTTTGTAAATTTTTATTTATTATTTTCTTGTGGATTTTCTTGTTTTTATTCTTCGATATTATTTTTTTTGAAACCAGAAGAAAAATCGTAAGCGCCACGTTTGATTATTATGTCATCATTTTTTGATTTTGTATTTTTGTCTTTGTCTTCTTTTTCTTTTGTGGATTTATTTTTTACTTCTTTTTTATTTTCTTTATATTTTGCATCTTCGGCTAAATCAGATTTTTCAGAAATTTTTTCTTTTTTATTCTCATTTTCTTTTTCTTCTTTTATATTTTCGTTTGTTTTTTCACATTTAACTTCTGCTTTTAATTCTTCGCTTGGTTTTGTTTGGTTTTGTTCGTCATTTTCTAAAGAATTTTCAGGTGCATTTTTTGCGTCTGTATTTAAATCTGAAAGATTATCATATTCTTTATTTTTAATTGCAAGAGCAAAGGATACTATTGAAATAACAAATAAAATTATTGCCAAAATTACCAAAAATTTAGCAAATTTTGCTTTTTGTGGTCCAAAATCATTGGCTAAATTTTGTAAAGCTTGACTAATATTTGCAAAGCTTCCTTCGATTGCTCCCAAGTCTGGATTTGAAAAATTAATTGCCATAATATTTGCTTTAACTACTTTAACAAATTCCATCAATGGAGAAATTGTAATAAAAGATATTAATAAAACACAAGTTCCAGCAGCTGAGAAAATATATTTTTTAATTTGTTCTTTAAAAATAAAAATTCCAGCAATTAACAAAACTAGATTTACAAAAAATAAAAATTTGATAAATCCTATGTATTGAATGATATTTTTGAATTTTCCAAGATATTCAAAAATAGCAAATTCCATTTGGCTTAAAAAATCTTCAATATTACCTGCGCCGTTTTCAATGGATTTGTAAATATCTGAAAATGATTTCATCTTTGCCAAAATCATTCCCAAATAAAGTACCAATAATGAATTAGTAATAATTTGTCCAATATAGACAGCAAGTTTTCCCTGTTTTTTTGTCATAACTTCCTCCTTAATAATAAAATATAACGGGAAAATATCCACATAATTTATACAAAATATTATATCATATTTCAATAAAATTTTCTGGATTTTTTATCTTGTAATTTATTGAAAGAAATTCTTGCTTAAAACAATCAAATAATCATATAAAATAAATATTGGAATTTAAAAGAAAAATGAGGTAAAATAAATTTCGGAAAATTTAAAATAATTTTGAAAAATTTTAAATTGTTTGAAATGAGCGATTTTAAAATAATTTTCAAAGCTTAAATAATTCTATAATAATTGTGAATATTTATATTGATATTTGCAAGAATTTTCTATATAATAGTAATGAGTGAAATTATTACAAATTAACGTGATAATATTTAAAAGTTAGGAGATCTTATGAAAATTGCATCGATGGAATACAAAAATGGGATTTCTAACTTGCTCAACTCTAAATTTGATGAGAATGAAGTTGTTGTAAAAAAATATGAGAATTTTGAAGACATTATTCTTGAAGATGATTTGTCGGAATTTGATTTAATTTTAGTGGATATGACTCATACTAGGTGTATTGAGCTTATCCAGTACATAAAACAAACTACAAATATTCCGGTAATTTATCTTACAGATAGGTACAAAAAAAGTCCCTATGAAGCAAAAATTGACGACAAGGATTTTGTAATTCATTCTTATTCAAGAGATGAATTTATAAAATATACTTTGAAAAAGGTCGAAGAAATTAACAATTCCAAAATTATTTCTTTTGGTTTTTGTTCAATTGAAGTGGACAATGGGATTTTTAGGATAGGAAATGAAATTTTAGATCTTACAAAATCTGAAATTAGTCTTTGTACAATCCTAATAAAAAATATGAACAGACCAGTTTCAAAAGAAATTATTGTAAAAGAAATGTCAAAAATGGGAATTGAAACAACAGACAGATCAGTTAGAGAGCATGTTAGAAAAATCAGAAAAGAATTTAAAAAAGCAAAACTTGAACCAATTAAAACAGTAAGAGGACAAGGATACGAATGGATTTTAGAATCTTGTGAAATAGGAAATTAGCCCGATTTATACAATGATTTTTATAATATAGAATATGAATAATTTAAATAACCCAAATCTAACTAGCGGGAGAGGTATAAAAATTTTAAAATTAGAAAATTTAAATTTTGAAATTTTTATACTTTGTTAGATGGGTTATTTTTTTGAAAAAATTTAGAGATTTTCAAATGCAAATAAAAAAATAAAATTGATATTGATTATCTTGTGCCACAAATTATTTTGTGATATTATATAAATATCTTCAGGGTGAGGTTGGATTCCTAACCGGCAGTTAAAGTCTGCGAGTTTTTTACTGAATGGGCGAAATTCCCATACCGACAGTTATAGTCTGGATGAGAGAAGATATTCTTTTTTATGAGAAATTATTTAGCCCTGAAAGGGCATTTTTTTATGCCAAATTTTAGGAGGATTTTATGAGTCATGATCAAAAAAAATTAAGAAATTTAGTAAAAGTTGGAATACTTTCAGCCATGAGTTTTATACTTATGTTTATTCAATTTCCAATTCCAGTTGCACCACCTTTTATGAAAGTTGACCTTGCAGATGTGCCAGCTCTTATTGGTGGATTTTCCATGGGGCCTTTGTATGGAGTCTTAATTCAACTTATCAAAAATATTTTGAATTTGAGCAAAACAAGCACAGGTGGCGTTGGAGAAATTTCCAATTTTATAGTTGGAGGACTTTTTGTATTTGTATCAGCAAGTATATATAAAAGGAAAAAAACTAAAAAAAATGCAACTATAGCTATGATTTGCGGAATGTTAATTATGACACTTACAGCAACCTTATCAAATGCTTTTGTAATTTTTCCACTTTACGGAAAAGCAATGGGAGTAGAAATGAGCGCCTTTGTAGCTATGGCACACAAAACAAATACTTTAGTAAATTCTTATTTTACTATGATGCTTTTCGCTATTGTTCCATTTAATTTGATAAAAGGTTCAATAGAAATTTTGGTAACAAAATTATTATACAAACACGTTTCAGGAATTTTGCACGATAGAAAATAATATTTTAAATTTTAAAAACAGACTTTGTGGTCTGTTTTTTGTTTTTTTCTGGAAGCTGAAATTTATTACTTTATAAATTTAATAAAAGAGATCTCTATTATTATTTTTGGAGATAGATAGAATTTTATTTTTACCTTAAAAATCATTGGAATTTTTTTATTTTAGACTATAATATATCTTACAAAAAGCTTCAAATTAAACTTTTGTAGTATAATAGATTAGAAGGAGTTTTTATGAGAATTAATTCTTTAAAGGAAATGGAAGATTTTGCTTTTGATTTTTCTAAAAAATTGAAAAAGGGCCAAGTTATAAATTTGATTGGAGAAATGGGTAGTGGGAAGACTACTTTTACTTCTTTTGTTTGCAAATATTTTGGGATTTCTAATACTTCATCTCCAACTTTTGCTCTTGTAAATATTTATAATGGAGAAAAGCAAGGGGAAGATTTTCCGATTTATCATCTAGACCTTTACAGGTTTGAAAGTCCTGATGAAATTTTAGACATAGATTTTGAAAATTATCTTTACCCAGAGGATGCTGTAACATTTTTAGAATGGGCAGAAAAGGCAGAAGGCTATCTTCCAGATGATATGATTGAAGTTAATATAGAAAAAATTGATGAAAACGCTAGGGAAATTAGCGTGAAATTTATAGATTAGGAGATTTTAATGAGAGTTTTAGGAATTGATACATCAACTATGATTTCTACTGTAACTGTTGTAGAAGATGAAAAAATCATTGGGGATTTTAATGTAAATCAAGAAAAAACTCATTCGGAATCGCTTGTGCCAATGATTGAAACTTTATTAAATCTATTGGGACTAAAGCTTTCTGATATTGATATTTTTGCCATTAGCCAAGGACCGGGATCTTTTACGGGTTTAAGAATTGGAATGACAATTGCAAAGACTTTTGCCCAAGTTGGAAATAAAAAATTAATTCCAGTTTCAACTTTAAAGGCTCTTGCCTTAAATTCTTCTTCGAATTCTTTTAAGGCTTCTATGCTTGATGCAAGGGGAAAAAGAGTTTATGGGGCAATGTATGATGAAAATATGAATGAAATTGTTAAGGAAGATTTATATAATATAGATGATTTTTCAAAACTCTGTAATGAAAAAAATGTAGATTTTGATTTAGTTTCGGAAGTTGGTGAAAAATATAAGGACAAATTTCCTAGGGCAAGAATTTTGGATTTTTCTTATAATTCTTGTATTGGAAAAAATTTGTGTAAGCTTGCTCTTTTGAAAAAAGATGAGGACTATGATCTTTATAAGCTTGTGCCAAATTATTTGAGAAAATCGCAAGCGGAAAGGGATAGAGAAAAGAAAAATGATTAGGACAATGACTGTAGGAGATACGGATAAGGTTTATAAAATCGAATCTAGTGCTTTTTATAGACCCATGCCTAAAAAGGATCTTATAAATGATATTGAAAAAAATAAGCACAAAGAGTGTTTTGTATATGAAAAAAATGGAGAAACTCTAGGATTTTATATAATTTCAAAAATTTTGGATGAAATTGAAATTTATACAATAGCAGTTGATGAATTGTATCGTGGGCAAAATATCGGCTCATTTATGCTTGAACACATGATAAATTTTGCAAAGAGTTTAAAAGTTTCAAAAATTTGGCTAGAAGTTTCTACAAAAAATTTTCCAGCTATAAATCTTTACCAAAAATTTGGTTTTGAAAAAATTAGACTTAGGGAAAATTATTATGCCAGAGTTCACGAAGATGCTTATATAATGTTAAAGGAATTGGATTAGATGAAAGATTTTTATACAATGGGAATAGAAACTTCCTGTGACGATTCTTCAGTTGCTATTTTGAAAAACGACAGGGAAGTTTTGATTAATTTAATATCATCACAAATTGATATACATAAAATATTTGGAGGAGTTGTGCCAGAAATCGCATCAAGAAAACACCTTGAGGCAATCAATCCTTTGATTGAAAAGGCGCTTTTGGATACAAATTTATCTTATAGCGATATTGATTTAATTTCTGTTACCAAAGGTCCTGGACTTATTGGCTCACTTTTGGTAGGAATTTCTGCGGCAAAAGCTCTTTCTTTGTCAGCAAATATTCCAATGATTGGAACAAATCACATGCAAGGCCATATTTGTGCAAATTATTTGTCAAATAAAGACCTAGAGCCACCATTTATTTCTTTGGTTGTAAGTGGAGGTCATACTTATCTTGTAAAAGTAAATGATTATACAGATTATGAAATAATTGGAACAACAAGAGATGATGCTGCTGGCGAATCTTACGATAAAATTGCAAGATCAATCGGACTTGGCTATCCAGGTGGACCAAAAATTGATAAACTTTCAAAAGAAGGAAGAAAGGATGCCATAGATTTTCCAAGAATTATGCTTGAAAAAGATTCTTACGATTTTTCATTTTCAGGTTTAAAAACTTCAGTTTTAAATTATATGAACCACCAAAACCAAAAAAATTTAGAAATAAACAAGGCAGATTTGGCAGCAAGTTTTCAAGAAGCCGTTGTAGATGTTTTGGTGGAAAAATCTATGCGATTGATAGATGAAACAGGATTAAATACATTTGCAGTATCAGGAGGAGTTGCTGCAAATTCTAGATTAAAAGAAAGATTAAAAGAAGAATGTGAAAAAAGGGGAGTCAAATTTTATTATCCAGATATAATTTTGTGCACAGATAATGCGGCAATGATTGCTATGGCAGGATATTTAAATTACAAAGCTGGAGCAAGGTCTGATAATTATTTGAAAGTGTATCCAAATTTAGGACTTTAATTTGATATAATAGACTTATGAGTAGAGAAATTACAAAATTAAAAACATACAATACAAAAAATAAAATAGCATACTTTCTTTACTTTTTGTCTGCAATTTGCGTTTTCGCTTTTGGCATATACTATAAAGAAGGTTTTGAAATTGCTGGTGGAATATTTTTGCTTTTAAGAGGAATATATTTAATAAAAACCAACAACAAAAGCACAGCTTCTATTTTGAGAAATGAAAAAAAAGGACTTTACTTTAAACTTTTGATGATAATGGCTTTTTCATTAATAAATCCAATAGGAATTCTTCCCTTTTTATACGAAATAAAAAAAAGAGATTGGGTTATAAATGGAGGACTTGATGAAGAAAAAAAGTAAAATAAGTATTTTATTTTTGGCGATTATTATTTTATTTTCATCATGCGCTCAAAGAAGAATTAACTATCTAGAAAAAAGAAGAGATAGTTTGATTTCAGAAAAAAAGCCAAAAGAGAAGAAAATAATAAAAATAAACCCAGATAAAATTGATGAATTTAAATCAATAGAAGCCTATATGGCATGGTATAAAAAATTAGATGGGCCATGCAAATTAGTTTTTGAAAATAAGGTAGAAAAAAAACAATTAAGCCAAGAAGAAATGGTAGAAGATTTCAATTATCTTTTTAATGAAATTAGAGATAATTATCCATTTTTTGGAGTTTTGAAAAGGCAATACGGAGTTGACTTTTTGGCAAATTATTCAAAATATTTAAGCGAAATAAAATTTTGCAAAAACGACCAAGAATTTACAAACACCATGGAAAAAATAATGGAAGATTTGCACAATGACCACGCAACAATTGCACAAAAAGATTACGTAGAAGAAACCTTAGAATATTATTCACATTTTTGGACAGATCCGTCAATGTATTATGAATTTTTAACACTGAACAAAGAAAGCGTAAGAGATAGATACGGAGTTGATGGAGTCCAATCAAATAAAGCTGATAGGAAAAAAATCAGGAGAAGATCTCTATACACAGAAAATTCCGGCGAAAATATGGAAGTAAAAAAGCTAGCACCAAGTTTGGGACTAATAAAAATAAAAGAAATGCTAGCAGAATATGAACTTTCAGAAGATATGAAAAAATTAGACAAATTTTTAGAAGAAAATCAAGATTTAAAAACAATAATAATAGACATCAGAGAAAATTCCGGTGGGAATATAGAATATTGGCAAGAATATCTTTTGCCAAGACTCATAGACAAAAAAATTTCCGTAAACAACCACATGTTTTTTAAAGATGGAATGAGAACAAAACTATTATTAGAAAGCGAAGAGCTTGGCTTTGAAGATATTTCAAATGTAAATATAGAAAAAATGGATCTTGAACACAAAGAAGATTTAAAAGATTTTTCATATTATAGCAAAGACAAAATAGAAATCACTCCAATGAAAAAAAATAAATTTAAAGGAGATTTGTATTTATTAGTTGACGAAGGAGTATATTCAGCAGCCGAAGGAATGGCAAATTTTTGCAAAAACGCAAAAATTGCAAAATTAGTAGGCAAAAAAACCGGAGGCGATGGAGTAACACTTGGCTTAATAAATGACGTATGCCCAAATTCCGGCTTAGTTTTCACCTACACAAACACCCTAGGTTACGCCCCAGACGGCATGATAAACGAAGAAGAAAAAACAAACCCAGACATAAACACAGAAAGTTTAAACGAATCAATAGATACAATAAAAAAATTGGAAAAAATTGAGGAATAAATAAAAAATAGATAAAATAAAGTAAACCCCAAAGTCCAAAAATGGATAGAGGGGTTTTTGCGTTTAGATATAAAATAATAGATAGATTTTTATGAAGAAGAAATGATTAAAAATATGCTTGTATTTATATATTAACGGCAATTAAATCTTTGGCTGTTTTGGTATTTTTAAAAGCCTAATTTAGATTATATCCATATTTATGAAAAATATCTTTTGTATCTTTCACGGATTCACTTATCTTATCAAAATCTTTCAAAGCTAGGGAAAGAAAAATTGTTTCTATAATTAAATTTTGAACAATAAATGATGCTTGAGTTGCAAGTCTTAGATTATTTTCTATTGCGGAAGTATATATAACTATATCTGATGACTTATTTATTTTATTTACTCCAAATTGAGTAATAAGAATTACCTTTACTCCTTTGTCTTTAGCTAAATTTATAAAATCATGATTTTCTTTAGATTTTCCAAGGGTAGTAAAGCATATTAGTAAATCATCTTTTTTTAAGTTTGAGCAAGCTTCTAATCTTAAATGGATATCTGAATAAAATATTGAATCTATATCTAATCTCATTAATTTTATTTGTAAAGATTCTGCCAATATCGATGAAACCCCCATCCCAGTTAAAAAAATTTTTTTGTTATTTTTATGAGTGTTGTAAATCAAATCTATTGCTTTTTCAAATGATTTTTTATCTAAGGTATTATGCCACGTGCTTCTAATAGATTTTATTGTGTATTCTGATAATGATCTATAAATTTCGTAAGCATCATCGCCTTTATTTAATTTTATATCTAAATTTTTTAATTCTTTACTATCGTTTATTGAATTATTTATAGACAATTTTAATTTTAAATCTGAGTATCCGTTTAGCCCGATTGATCTTGAAAATCTTATTATTGTTGGTTCACTAACTTTTATTTTTTTTGCAAGTGTAGATAGACTACAGTTAATTGTATTATTAGAATTTAAAATATATTCTGCTACTTTTAGTTCTGATTTAGTAAAATAAGGTAGCATAGCTTCAATTTTATCCAAAATTAATTCATCAGACATAATATCACCTCTGCTTTTATCTTACTATATATAAATATAAGTAGCAAAACTACATAAAAAAAATAAATATTGTAATTTTAATAAAATTATGTTACAATACTTTTAAAGAATGGAACATCAATATAAATCATTTTTATATTAAAGGAAAGGAAAAAAATTATGGAGAAACTAAATGTAGCAGTAATTGGTGCGGGCATTTATGGTATTCATCATGTGGATGTATATTATCAAAATCCTTATGTTAATTTAATTGCTGTTTGCGATCAAAGTGAAAAAATAAGAGAAAACATTGAAAAAAATTATGGCTTAAAAACTTACAATAATGTAGAAGATATGTTAGAAAATGAAAAAATTGATGCTGCATCTATTGTAACGCCTGATCATCTTCATGTAGAGCCTGCTTTGGCTTGTATTGAAAAGGGCGTAGATTTACTTATTGAAAAGCCTCTTGCAACAAGCGTGGCTGATTGTAAAAAAATATATGAGGCTGCTAAGAAAAATAAAGTTAGAGTTGCTGTAGATTTTCACAAGAGGTGGGATCCTGCTGCTATATTTATTTATAACAAATTAAAATCAAGCAAAGGTTATCCGATAAGAGCCTATATGAATATGGATGATATTATAGATGTGCCGACTGAATGGTTTAAATGGGGAGGCTCTTCTGATCCTGTAGATTTTTTGGGCGTTCATTGTGTAGATTTGATGAGATGGTATATGGATTGTGAAGCAGTTGATGTGTATGCTGTTGGTTCAAAAAAACTTTTACCTAGCATGGGAGTAGATACTTATGATAGTGTAACTTCAATTATAAAGTTTGAAAATGGATGTATATGTACTTTAGAAAATTCGTGGATTCTGCCAAAAGGTTTTGCGAAAAATAATGATGGAAAAACATCGATAATAACGAGTGAAGAATTGATTAGAATTGATAATCAAAACAGGGGTGTTGAAATTTTTGATAAAAATAAATTGCATACACCTAATGTTTTTTTCTTTAATGATTTTCATGGAAAAGTTATAGGCTTTGGTGCAGATCCGATTAATTTTTTTGTAGATGCTTTAATTAATAATAAAGAATTCGTAGCTGATGTTTATGATGGTCTCCAAGCTGCTAAACTAACAGAAGCTATCCATAGAAGCTTAGAGTCTGGTAAAATTGAAAAAATATAAGGAGTATTTATGGCGAAAATAAAAATGACGCGTATTGATTATAGACTCATACACGGTCAAGTTGTTGCTAAGTGGATAAAATATAATCCTGTAGACAGAATAATTCTTGCTGATGATGAACTTGTTGATGATGAGTTTATGGCAGATATATACAAAATGGCAGCAGCTGACAAAAAAGTTGATATTGTATCTATAAAAAATCTAAATAAATGTTTAGAATCTAGTGACGATAATGTAATGCTTATTTTTAAAAATGTAGATAATTGCTATAAAGCTGTTGAAAATGGATTAATATTGGAAGAAATAAATGTTGGTGCTTCTGAAAGTACATCAGAAAGAAAGCAAATTATTCAAGGAGTTTCTTTATCTGAAAAAGAAATTGAAAAACTTGATATTTTAGGAAAAAAGGAAATAGATGTTTATTCTCAATCTATACCTGAAAATTCTAAAATAAGTTTAGAAAATATGAAGAAAAAAATATAAGGAGAATCGTATGGAAAATGCTTTAATAATGGCTATTGCTATGGGTCTAATTTATTGGATTTCAAGAAGTATGTTGGGTGGATATTTTGCTTTATTTTTTATAGGAAATGCTATATTCGTAGGGGTTGTCGCCGGTATAATAAGCGGAAATTTAACTCAAGGTTTGATTTTAGGAGGAGGTATTTCTGCTGTTTTTGCTGGAATTATTGCTCCTGGTGGTAATATGCCAACTGATCAAACTATGGCGGCAACCACTATGATTCCTTTAGCTTTATCAGCTAATTTAAATGTTGATCAAGCGATTGCTCTCGCAGTTCCTTTGGGATTACTTGGAGCACAATTAATGAGTTTAAGAAAAATTATTAATGTACGTTTTGCACACGGAGCAGATAAGGCGGTAGAAGAAGTAGATACTAAAAAATTAGAAAAAAATGCGATTTTGTATCCAGCTTTATTAGCTTTTCCTTTATTGTTTTTGCCAGTTTTTTTAGTGGTTTTATTAGGACAAAATGTAATGCTAGATTTGTTAGCTTTTATACCAGAATGGATGCTTCATGGATTAGAAGTTGCAGGAAATGTTATGCCTGCTGTAGGATTTGCTCTTATAATGAATTCTATTGGTAAGCCAAAATTAATTCCTTATACAATAATTGGCTTTATTTTGGTAAAAGCTCTAGGATTAAATAATTTAGTTGCTGGTGCAATTTTAATAAGTGTTGCTTTTATACTAGTCTATAATAAAAAGGAAGTAGATGAAAAATTGGAGGCTAAAAATGAGTGAAAATAAAGAAATAAGTATAAGTCAAAAAGATATAAATAGGGTTATGAGAAGGTGGTATTTTGCTACTGAATTATCTCTTAATTTTGAGAGAATGCAAGCTTTAGCTTTTACCTATGCTTTTTTGCCGATATTAAAAAAATTGTATACAGAAAAAAGTGAATTAAAAGAAGCGCTTGTTCGTCATATGAAGTTATTTAATACAAATGCTACAGCTGGTGGATTGATTGTAGGATTGACAATTGCCATGGAGGAAGAAAAAGCTAGAACAGGAAAAATTTCAAGTGATGCAATAGTGGCTATTAAAACTGGTCTTATGGGACCGGTTGCTGCTTTCGGAGATTCCTTTAGTGCTGGAACATTTCAAACACTTTGCATATTAGCTGCAAGTACTATGGCTGTAAAAGGTTCCTTTTTTGCTCTACCAATGTTATTTTTGGGAAATGCTATTTTGATGGCAGAGTTGGTTATTACAACAAATTTAACTTATAAAAAAGGTCGTGATGCCATAAAAGATGTTTTATCTTCAAAGCAAATGAGATATGTATTGTATGGAGCAAATATTCTTGGTATGGGAATGATGGGGGCTTTATCAGCTAATATGGTTAATTTACAAAGCAAATTAAATTTTGGATTTGGGAAGGCTGCTATAAACGTTCAAGAAAATTTAGATAAAATTTTTCCAGGAATATTAACAATCTTGGTTTTATTCTTATTTTACTATTTGATAGGCAAGAAAAACTTCAGCATAAGTAAACTAATTTTTTCAACAATAGCTGTAAGTCTTGTCTTGTCATTTTTTGGAATATTTTAGGATGTAAGAATATGAGAGGAATTATAATTGCAAGTCATGGGAAATTTGCAGAAGGAATGTATGATGCTATAAAAATGTTTTCTGGAGAGCTGGAAAATTTTTCATACATTTCACTACTACCAGATCAAGACTTAAAGAGTTTTATTGAAGAATTAAAAAATAAAATTGACAAAGTGGACACTGGTGATGGTGTAGTTGTTTTTTGTGACTTACTATATGGAACTCCTAGCAACATAGTTTCAAGTTTACTAAAGGAAGAGATTTATAAAGGAAAATTAGAAATAATATCTGGAATAAATCTTGCTACTGTTTTGGAATATACAAACACAAGAAATGAAATATTTGATAGAAATAAACTTTTGGAGGTTGGGAAATCAAGTATTGCATCTGTGAATGATATAATTGAAAAATAAATTACCTTTTAAGATTATAAAAATTGAGAATGAAATTTTAATAAATAAAAATCCTAGTATAAATTTCTTTATTTCTAGGATTTTTATTATTCTAATTATAAAAATACGCCATAAAACATTTCGGGAAAAATCGTTTCCGCTTGCTTTTTCGATTTGCTGAGGTATAATTTTTTACAAGAAGTAATACTACTTTTGTAAATTTTATAAAGTTGAACTTTGTTTAATCCCGGACTTATTTATTTTATACCGTATAACGTTCTTCTTTATTTTCCCAGCTTAGGCTGGGTTTTTTATTTGTATTAAGCCCAGCTTTGTAAATTTATTTTTCAAAGATTTTATTTTATATTTTTTAGCATTTTATACATCGGGTCAAACTCATCATAATAGATTTTTTCCTTATCAAAGGCAGACAAAACTTTTTTGGTTAAATATTTTTTGTCGACTATTAACTCGAAAGTATTTTCCCTAAACCATTTGTCAGTCATAGAAAAATATCCGTCGTGTCCATTATCTTCTCCCCATGAATTTTCAATTTTCCAAAATTTTACGTCTTTATCTTTTTTGTCAAATCCTGTAAGATTCATGGCGTGGCAGGCTGAAGAATATCTAGAATCAATTCTTTGTGCTTTTGTCATTTTGTCAAAATTGGTAAAAGTTTGGTCAAAATTAAATAAATTCTCATCCATAACTCCGCTTTCTCTGTCTTTATCTATGTCAACATCGCAAGCAAACCACATTGTTTCATTGTTTTTTATGGATTTTTGAGCGGATTTACTCATTGTATCCATGTCAACATTAATTCCAACAAGATCTGGCAAATCTACTGCATTTTTTGCGTTTTTATCAACCAAAATCCTATTGTAAGGATGTCTTGGATCATTTAATAATTTTATTTTTCCATCAAAAAAATCCCCAACGTACTTATCAAAAAATTTCTTTGGCGTCATATCTTTTTCGATTTTGTAATTGTTGTCCTTGTCATAATATTTAAAATCAAAATTTTCAACAGGTTTTCCAATGGATTTTACAAAAATATTGTAGGCATAGGATAGACCTTTTTTTCTTAAAATTTCAATTTCTTTTTCGTCATCCGTCGCTCTAATATCCATAGCGATTTTTTTGAGGGCATTTTCCAAAGTATAAAACATAAAAGTAGATTCCTCTGTATGGAAAAGTTCGCCCATATTTGTTTTTGGCACAATTCCATATTTTTTTATCAAATAATAGAAAAATTCAAAATATCCCCCGTCTTCTGGTGTTGAATAAAAAACATCTTCAACTTTTCTATCTTTAATATCCAAATTTTTTGTATCAATAACTCTTTGCAAAAACAAATTTGCCTTTTCCATATTGTCATAAAAATAAAGAAAAGACTCAGAAAGCTCAAATTTTTCCATATTAAGTTTTTTGGCAATATGCATTCTAATCATATTAAGCCCCGCAAACATCCAACATCTGCCAGTCTTTTTTTGATTAGTTACATCTTTAGTTTCAACTTCATTAGAAAAAATAAAATCATGTTTGTTGATAATATTTTTATTTAAAGAAGCCTCCATTATCCCCATATTTGAAATGGCATTTTCAATAACTTTATTTTTAGGATCTTTTTCATAATTTTTTTCTAATTCTTTAAATATTCTTTCATCTAATATCATAGGTCACCTCTTTCTTTGGAAATATTATACTTTCAACAAAGCAAAAAACGATAATAACTTGTTTTTTATATTATAGTAAGAAGTTTTATTTGTTTATTTAAAAATTATAAAAGAAATTTTAAAAATCAATTTTAAAAGTTGTGAAAATCGCAAAATTTAAATGTTTGAAGTGCTTTATTATTGACAAATTATACAAGTTGTTATATCATTGTTTGAGAATAATTACAAATTTTAAATGTAAGGAGAATTTTCCGAAGATATGTTTAAAAACTTAATATCTAAAATTTCGATTTTTTTATCAACTATTGTATACATAATATTTTTTTATTTTTTAAATAAATATAGCATTTTGCCAGTGAAATATAGGTTTATAGTTTTGGGACTTATATTTTTACTTATTTTTGGATTTTCTTTATTGATTTTCAAAAGAAAAAAGGCTGGCAAACCGATTAAAGCCTTTTTTATAATTGTGCTTTTGTTTGTAAGTGCAGTGGAAGGCTTATTTATTTCTTACGCAAGTACTTCAATACAAACTGTTCAAAAAATCAATCAAAAAAAAGAAGTGAATAAAACAAAAATGTCTTTCGTTGTTTTGAAAGAATCTCCAATTGAAACATTGGATGATTTGAATGAAAATCAGGTTGCCATAGCTAAGCAAGTGGACAAAGAAAATGTTAAACAAGCTTTAGAAAAATTCAAAAAAGAAAAAGGCGATGATTTAAATGTTGAGGATTTGGGAGATTATTTAACTTTGGGTAATAGCTTAATTAATGGAAATGTTCAAGCTGTTTTATTAAATGAAGGCTTTAGGGAGATGTTAGACGATAATATTGAAGGATTTAGCCAAAAAACTAGAGTTTTAAAATCTTATTCTGTTAAGGGAGATCAAAAATTAAATCAAAACAATGAAGTTGAAAAAGATCAAAGTTTTAATGTATATATTTCAGGAATAGACACTTATGGAGATCTTGCAACTGTATCAAGATCTGACGTGAATTTAATAGTAAGTGTAAATCCTAAAAAAGGAAAAATTTTAATAACAACAATTCCAAGGGATACTTATGTAAATATAGCTGGAATGGGAGATTATGCAAATGATAAATTAACTCACGCAGGTTTATTTGGAGTAAACACTTCTATAAAAACTTTGGAAAATTTCCTTGATATAAATATAGACTATTATGCAAAAGTAAATTTCACAACTCTTATACAACTTATAGATTTATTGGGTGGAGTAGATGTTGAAAATCCTGTTGCTTTTGAAACCAATGGTGGCAAATATTTCCCACAAGGAACAATTCACATGAATGGAGATATGGCTTTGGCATATTCAAGAGAAAGGTACCACCTTGCAGAGGGAGATTTTGATAGAGGAAAAAATCAAGTGAGAGTAATGACAGGAATTATAAGAAAATTATTGTCAACAGAAACACTTTTGAATTTCAATTCGATTGCAGAAGTTGCACTTGATTCAGTAAATACAAATATGCCTTATGATAAAATGATAGAATTAGTAAATGGGCAAATAGATGATGCCAAAGACTGGAAAATAAAAAGCCAAGCCGTAACAGGAACAAGCGAACCAGGACTACCATCATACCTAATGCCTGGAAGTAATTTATACATGATGAGAGCGGATGAAGAATCTATTGACCAAGTTCATGATGGGATTTTGAAAAATAATAAAAATAAGTAGTAATAAATAGAGAGTTATTCTCTATTTATTAGATTGGGGAAATAAATGGGTCAAACAACCATATTAATAATGATTTTAACTTTAATATCTAAAATATTTGGTTTTGCAAGGGAAGCTGTCATGGCGGCTTTCATTGGCGCTGGAGATTTAAAATCAATTTATACAACTGCAACAACAATACCAACTGTAATATTTAGTATAGTTGCCTCTGGAATACTTTCTGTATATATTCCTACATTTAATAAAGCTAAAAATGAAGGAGGAGAAGAAGAGGCTAACAAATTTACTAATGATTTGGTAAATGTTTTAATGTTTTATGGACTAATTTCTTTCCTTATAATAATTGTTTTAGCTAAGCCAGTATCAAAAATTTTATCTCCAGATTTGAGTGGTGAATGGCTAGATATGGCTGCGAATTTCACTATTATTATGATGTTTTCAACTTTTGCTTATCTCTATGGTGGAGTTATAAGGGGATATTTGAACATAAATAATAATTTTGTAGATCCAGTTTTAATAGCTATAATTATGAATGTTTTTATAATTGCAGCAACAGTATTGACAGGGATATTTGGTAATCCGTATATTCTAATTGTTGGTGCCTTGTTGGGAAATGTTTTACAATTTGCAAGATTCCCATTTGCTGCAAAAAAATTAGGATTCAAATATAAATTAGGATTAAATTTCAAAAATAAATATGTAAAATATTTTATGGTTTTATTATTGCCTATAATATTATCAAATGCTGCAAGCCAAGTTTCTTTAATAGTAGATAATTCTATGGCTTCAGCAATTTTTGGAAAAGTAAGTATATCTAAATTGTTTTATGCTAAAACTATGCTTGGATTTATAACAGGTGTAGTTACTACAACTATTGCTACTATGTCTTTTCCTGAAATAGCTAGACTTGCTCAAAAGGGACAAATGTTAGAAATGAATAATAAAATAAAGTCAGCTATTATTTTTACTTTGATTTTAATATTGCCAGCTACATTTGGAATGATAAGCCTTTCAAATCCAATTATTAAATTGGTTTTTGAAAGAAATGCTTTTACAAGTGAGGATACAAAAATAGTTGCATCACTTTTAGTATCCTATGCTCCTTTTGTGATTTTTGCTGCGATTACAGAAATTGTTTCTAAAGGATTTTATTCTTTAGGAGATTCAAAAACCCCTGTAATAATAATTTTATTACAACAATTAATTAATATTTTTCTAAATGTGGTCCTATCAAAATTAATAGGATTAAATGGATTAGCATTATCAACCACAATTTCTACTGCTATTGGAAGTATAATTATCATATATATTTTTGAAAGAAAATATGGGAATAATGATAGTAAATATAATATAGGTTCTATAATTAAATTAATAATAATCTCAATTATTATGAGTGTAATTGCAAGATTGGCTTATAATGTGTCTATAAAAGTATTGCCTTTAATTTTAAGCGTTGGCTTATCAGTTTTACTTGGTGGTTTAGTTTATTTTATAGGTATAATAATAATTAAAGTTCCTGAATTCGAAGAAATTATCAATTCTTTTAAAAATAGAAAATTGAAGAAATAGTTTATAAAAGAGGTTAAAATGAGTTTTGAAAAACTATTGAATAAAAAAACCGTAACGTTATTAATATTTGACATTGCTATAATAAATTTATCTTATCTTTTTGCATTAATTTTTAGATTTGATGCAAGTATTACAAATATTCCTTTAGAATATTTAAAAAATTTTGAAAATTATGCAATTATTAATACACTAATCACAATTGCGATTTATTCATTTTTTAGGATGTACAAATCCATTCTAGAATATATATCATATAATGAATTAATTAGAATTACTCAAGCTGTTATCCTATCAGGACTAATCCATATTTTAGGAATCACTAAATTATTTGGAAGAATGCCTATATCATATTTTGTTTTTGGATTATTAATTCAATACACAATGACAGTGGCATTAAGATTTTCAAAAAAAATGTTCATACAAGGAAAATATAATCTATTAGACAAAAATCCAGAATTTAAAAAAGCAATAATAATTGGGGCAGGATCAGCTGGTCAGACAATAAAAGAAGATATAAACAAATCAAACAGACAGGAAAATACAAGCATAAAAGTAGTTGCATTTATTGACGATAATCCAGAAAAAAAAGGTCAATACATTGACGGAACGGTTATTTATGGGGGAAGAGAGTCAATAAATGAATTAGTAAATAAGGAAGACATAGATCTAATATTAGTAGCACTTCCATCAGCCCAAGAAAACCAAAAAAGAGAAATTTTACAAATATGCAATGACACAAAGTGCGAAGTAAAAGTTCTACCTGGAATATACCAATTAGTTTCAGGAAGTGTTTCTATGTCAGGAATGAAAGATGTCCAAATAGAAGATTTATTAGGACGTGATCCAGTAAAAATATTTTCAAACGAAACTTTTGATTACCTAAATGACAAGGTTGTTCTTGTTACAGGCGGTGGAGGTTCAATTGGATCAGAGCTTTGTAGACAAATCGCCCAATACGGACCAAAACTTTTGATAATATTTGATATATACGAAAACAACGCCTATGAAATTGAACAAGAGCTAAAAAGAAATAATAAAGATTTAAAATTCATTACCCTAATAGGATCAGTAAGAGACTATGCAAGAGTAAAAAAAGTATTCGAAACCTACAAACCAGAAATAATATTTCACGCAGCAGCTCATAAACACGTACCATTAATGGAGGTAAGTCCAGTAGAAGCAATAAAAAATAACGTAAGAGGAACCTACATAGTAGCTCTACTTTCATTAATCTACGATGCAAAAAGATTTGTTCTAATCTCAACAGACAAGGCAGTAAATCCAACATCAGTAATGGGAGCAACAAAAAGAGTTTGCGAGAAAATAATCCAAGGAATAAATGACATTAGAGCAAACAAAGAATATGAAAAACTTGCAAAAGTAACAATAAACGATGGAGATAGAATAATCACCATAAATCCAAAAGATTACTTACAAGAAAAAAATCCGAAAACAGAATTTGTAGCAGTAAGATTTGGAAATGTCCTAGGTTCAAACGGATCAGTAATTCCACTTTTCAAAGAACAAATAGCATCAGGTGGACCAGTAACAGTAACCCACCCAGAAATAATCCGCTATTTCATGACCATAAAAGAAGCAGTAAAATTAGTATTACAAGCAGGCTCAATGGCACAAGGCGGAGAAATATTTGTACTAGATATGGGAGAGCCAGTAAAAATAGATTACTTGGCAAGACAATTAATAAAACTATCAGGATATAAACCAGATATAGATATGCCAATAGTATACACAGGCCTAAGACCAGGAGAAAAATTATACGAAGAAAGACTAATGGACGAAGAACTTTTATCAGATACAAAAGTAGAAGGAATATCCGTAGGAAGACCATTAGAATTTTCAAGAGAAGAATTTTTCCAAAAATTGGATAAAGTAATAAACCAAGAAAATATAGACGAATTAGACATAGTTGTTACGATAAATAATTTAATAAGTACGTTTATAGGAAAGGGTAATAAATAATGACAAAAAAAATGAACATACCATTCTCACCACCAGACATTAGCGAAGAAGAAATTAATGAAGTAATAGATGCTTTAAAATCTGGTTGGATAACAACAGGACCAAAAACCAAAAAATTAGAAAAAGATTTGCTAGAATTTACAGGAACAAATATAGGAGTTTGCCTAAATTCTCAAACAGCAGCGGCAGAAATGACTCTTAGAGTTTTAGGAATTGGAGAAGGCGATGAAGTGATAACAAGCGCCTACACTTACACAGCGACAGCCTCAGTAGTAGAGCACGTTGGAGCAAAATTGGTTTTAGTAGATACCCAAGAAGAAAATTTAGAAATGGACTACGAAAAATTAAAAGAAGCCATAAACGAAAAAACAAAAGTAATAATTCCTATAGATTTGGGAGGAGTTCCTTGCGATTACGATAAAATATTTGAAATTGTAGAAGAAAAGAAAAATTTATTTAAAGCAAACAACGAAATTCAAGAAGCCTACAACAGAATAATAGTAATGTCAGATGCAGCTCATGCTTTGGGAGCAGAGTATAAAGAAAAAAAAGTAGGATCAGTAGCAGATTTTTCAAATTTTTCCTTCCATGCAGTAAAAAATTTCACAACAGCAGAAGGTGGATATGCAACATGGAAAGACAAAGAAGGAATAGACAACGAAAAACTCTACAAAAAATATCAATTATTATCCCTTCATGGTCAATCAAAAGATGCCCTAAGCAAAACAAAGCTTGGATCATGGGAATATGATATAGTAGGACCCTGGTACAAATGCAATATGACAGACGTATTAGCAGGAATAGGACTTGCCCAAGTAAAAAGGTATCCAACACTTTTAAAAAGAAGAAAAGAAATAATAGAAAAATACGACAAAGCCTTTAGACCGTTAGGAATAAAAACTCTAAACCACTTTGACCAAAATCATAAATCATCAGGACATCTTTATATAACACAAGTTCCAGGAATAGATACAGAACAAAGAAACAAAATAATAGAAGAAATGGCAGAAAAAGGAATAGCATGTAATGTTCACTACAAGCCACTTCCATTACTAACAGCCTACAAAAATCTAGGATTTGATATAAAAGATTATCCAAACGCCTATAACCACTACAAAAACGAAATAACCTTACCTCTTCATACAAAACTTACTGATGAGGAAGTTGATTATATAATTGAAAATTATAGATTTATAACAAATAAATATATAAAAAGGTAAAATGATGTTGAAAAAATGGGATGATTTGCCTTTAGAAATGCGAAAAGATGAAATTCTATCATATTATAAAATTCTCAAAAAGAAACAAGTTAGTTTATTCTTGAAAAGAATATTTGATATAATTATGTCTTTAATATTGATAATAATACTATTTCCATTACTAATAATACTAGCTATTTTAATAAAAAAAGATTCTAAAGGAGAAATTATATATAAGTCTACTAGAATAACTCAGTATAATAAAGAATTTCAGATTTATAAATTTAGAACTATGGTAAAAGATGCAGATAAAATAGGTAGTCAAGTAACTGTAGGTAATGATAATAGGATAACAAAAATAGGAAAGACACTCAGGAAGTATCGACTTGATGAAATTCCTCAACTTTTTAATATTTTAAAAGGAGACATGAGTTTTGTAGGCACAAGACCTGAAAGTCCATATTATGTAAAGCATTATACAAATGAAATGTATGCAACCCTATTGCTAAAAGCAGGAGTAACATCAGAAACAAGCATAGAATATAAGGATGAAGCAAATTTGCTTAGAGATGAAACTGACACAGATAAAATATATATAGAAAAAATATTGCCAGAAAAAATGAAATATAATTTAAAAAGTGTTAGAGACTTTTCTCTTGCAAAAGATATAAAAACTATGATAAAAACAGTTATAGCTGTATCAAAATAGAAAAGGTAAAGCGAATGGAAAATTCAAAAGAAAATAAAAAATATAAAATATGGTTTTTTCATCATTATGCAACTCCACCAACGTCTACAGGACTTGCAAGACCATATTATTTTTCTAAATATTTAATAAGAGAAGGTCACGATCCTACAGTTTTTGCATCCTCATATCTTCACTATTCTAATGAACAGATTATTAATGATGGTAGTTTATACAAGAAAGACCAATCAAGCGGAGTGCCTTTTATTTATGTAAGAACTCACTCTGCCACAGGAAATGGCATAAATAGAGTTATAAATATGTTTGACTTCGCTAAGAATTTGTATAAGGTTGCTAAAAAAGAAGCTAGAGAAAAAGGTAAACCTGATGTAATAATTGCTTCCTCACCACATCCTTTAACAATGATTGTAGGAAACTATTTATCGAAAAAATTAAATGTACCGTGTATTTGTGAAGTCAGAGATTTATGGCCAGAAAGTTTAATAGAATATGGATATGTTAAAAGAAATTCTTTGTTAGAAAAAATTTTATACAAAGGAGAAAGATGGATATATAAAAAATCATCTGCTTTAATATTCACAATGCCAGGCGGTCCAAAATATATCGAAGATATGGGGTGGATTGATTATATTGGTTCTGAAAAAATTCATTATGTTAATAATGGAGTTGAGCTGGAAAAATTTGATGTAAGTGCAAAAAAAGATATTCTCAATGACAAAATACTAGAAGATAAGAATTTTATAAATATAGTATATACAGGCTCAATTAGAAAAGTTAATGATTTAGATTTCATTTTGGAAACTGCTAAAATTATAAAAAATAATAAAATTAGATTTATAATATATGGAGATGGAAATGAAAAGGAAAATCTAGAGAAAAAGTGCAAAAATGAGAATATAAATAATGTTAAATTTATGGGAAGAGTAGAAAAAAAATACATACCTTATATTTTAACAAAATCTACATTTAATTTATTGCATTATAAATCGTCAGGTATAATGAAATATGGTGGAAGTCAAAATAAATTATTTGAGTATCTAGCATCTGGTAAGCCTACAATTCAAACTTTTCCAGGTAAATTTTTAATAATAGAAAAATATGATTGTGGTTATGTTCTCAATGAGCAAAAGCCAGATGAATTAGCAAAACTAATAGAAAAAATTTCTGATAATGAGGATATACGTATCAAAAAAGGTTTAAATGCAAGAAAAGCTTCAATAAATTATGATTATGTTAATTTAACAAATAAATTATTAGGTGTAATTGGAAATGTAACAAAAAAGGAGAATAAAAATGGACAAAAACAAAATTTTAGAAAAAATTAAAGACAAATCATTAAAAATAGGCGTAGTAGGATTAGGATATGTTGGTTTGCCACTTGCTGTAGAAAAAGCAGGGGCTGGATTTGAAACAACAGGATTTGATGTTCAAGCTGAAAAGGTAGAAAAAGTAAATAATGGAATTAATTATATAGGCGATGTAATTCCTGAAAAAATGAAACAATTAGTTGATGAAGGCAAATTAAAGGCGACAACAGATTATTCATTTATAAAAGATATGGATTTTATAGCTATCTGCGTACCTACTCCTTTAAATGCGCATCAAGCACCAGAGTTAGATTATGTTAAATCAAGTGCTACAGAGATCGGAAAACACATGAGCAAAGATACAATGATTGTATTAGAATCAACAACTTATCCAGGTACAACAGAAGAATTAATTAAACCAATTCTTGAAAAAGAATCAGGATTAAAATGTGAAGAAGATTTCTATCTAGGTTTTTCACCTGAAAGAGTAGATCCAGGTAATGCGGTTTATAAAACTAAGAATACTCCAAAAGTAGTTGGTGCTATAGGCCAAGATGCACTAGATTCAATAGCGGCAGTATATAATGAAGTACTAGAGGGAGACGTTTATAAAGTTACAAGTCCTGCAGTTGCAGAGATGGAAAAAATTCTTGAAAACACATTTAGAAATGTAAATATAGGACTTGTAAATGAGTTAGCAATTTTATGTCATGAAATGGATATAGATATATGGGAAGTTATTAAAGCAGCATCAACAAAACCATACGGCTTTATGCCATTTTATCCAGGTCCTGGTCTAGGTGGACATTGTATACCTTTAGATCCATATTATTTAACATGGAAAGCAAAAGAATATAAATTCCACACATCTATGATTGAAAGTTCTATGATTATAAATGATAAAATGCCACAATATGTAATTGATAGAAGTATGGAAATACTAAATAAAGATAAAAAATCTCTCAATGGAGCTAATGTTTTAGTTTTAGGAATTGCATATAAAGCAGATATTGATGATTATAGAGAAAGCCCATCATTAGAAGTAATCGACAAATTAAAAGCTTATGGAGCTAATGTAAAATTCTATGATCCATATATTACAGAATATAAGTACAAAGGAAAACTATATTCAGATGGACTTAAAGAATTAAGCGATGAAACAATCAAAGAATCAGATCTAATTGTAGTAACAACAAATCACTCAAAAGTAGATTACGAAAGAATTTGTAAGTTATCTAAACGTGTATTTGATACAAAAAATGCTTTAGTAAATGTAAAAAATAGAGATAAAATAGATGTCCTTTAGAAATAATAGGGAGATAATATGAAAATATTAACTGTTGTTGGAGCAAGGCCTCAATTTATAAAAGCTGCAGTAGTATCACATGAGCTTAGAAAAAAATATACAGAAATTCTTGTCCATACTGGTCAACATTATGACTACAATATGTCAGAAAAATTTTTTGAAGAATTAGATATACCTAAGCCAAATTATAATTTAGGAATATCTGGTGGGAGTCATGCTGAAATGACAGGAAAAATGATGATCGAAATTGAAAAAGTATTGGAAAAAGAATCTCCTGATTATCTATTGGTTTATGGAGATACAAATTCTACTCTTGCAGCAGCATTATCAGCAGCAAAACTTCATATTCCAGTTTGTCATGTTGAAGCAGGTGCAAGAACTCATTCTATGACAAATCCAGAAGAAATAAATAGGATATGTACAGATCATGTATCAAGTCTTTTGCTTGCTAGTACAAAAAGTGGATACGATGAATTAAAAAAAGAGGGACTATCCAATAATAGTTTCTTAGTAGGGGATCCAATGTATGATGCATTTGATAAATATAGTAAGATTTTAAATGTTAAAGATATTAAATTAAATACATTATTTGGAGAAGAAATAGATGTACCTAAGAAATTTTACTATCTAACTTGTCATAGAGAAGAAAATACGAAAGATGATCAAACTCTACTAGAAATATTTAAGGCAATGAATGATTTAGATTTCCCTACTATCTATCCGGTTCATCCTAGAAATAAAAAAAGAGCATTAAGACTTAACAATTTATACAATTTCAAAAATATAATATTGTGTGAACCAGTAGGATATTTAGAAAGCACTTGTTTAGTAAAAAATGCAGAAAAAATTGTAACAGATTCTGGTGGTCTACAAAGAGAAGCTTTCTTTGCAAATAAAAAATGTGTAACACTTCTTGACTTTGAGTGTTGGCCAGAAACAATGGTTGAAAATAGGAATAATTTATCAAAGCCTATTAAAAGTGAGATTTTAAATAATTTAAATAAAATTCAAAAAATAAATGATAATTATAGACCATTTGGAGATGGCAACTCAGCAATGAAAATAGTTGATTTATTATATAAATCATATTCAGAAAGGAAATAATAAATGAAATATGCACTAATTGGATGTGGACGTATAGCAGTAAATCATATCAAAGCAGTTGTAGAAAACAATATAGATATGGTTGCAGCTTGTGATATAAAACTTGAAAAAATTGATCAGCTAGTAGAAAAAACAAAATACAATAAAGACTTCAAAAAATATAGTGATTACAAAAAAATGATAGATGAAAATCTAGATTTAGATTTTGTAAGCATTGCAACAGAAAGCGGAATTCATGCAGAAATAGCTTTATATTGTATTGAAAATGGAATTAATGTAATAATTGAAAAACCAATGGCAATGTCAATGGAAGATGCAAATAAAATTATAAATTTAAGTAAAGAAAAAAATGTAAAAGTATCAGTTTGTCATCAAAATAGATTTAACATAGCTGTTCATAAAACAAGACAAGCAATGGATGAAGGAAGATTTGGGAGATTATCTCATGGATCAATTCATGTTAGATGGAATAGAAATAAAAACTATTATGATCAAGCACCTTGGAGAGGAAAATGGGAATCTGATGGTGGTTGCTTAATGAACCAATGCATCCATGGAATAGATTTGTTAAGATGGATGCTTGGAGAAGAAGTTGAAGAAGTATATGGAGTAACAAAGCAACAATTTCATGACTACTTAGAATGTGAAGATATAGGAATGGCTGTACTCAAATTTAAAAACGGAGCCGTAGCTACAGTTGAAGGAACAGTTAATGTATATCCTCAAAATTTGGAAGAAACTTTATATTTATTTGGAGAAGACGGAACTGTAAAAATTGGTGGAAAATCTACAAATAATATTGACGTTTGGAATTTTAAAGATGAGGATGCTGATGATCAAAACAATATAGGCTTAAAAGAAGAAACAGAAAATGTGTATGGAAATGGACATACATCTTTATTTAAAGATATGATAGAAGCAATACAAGATGATAGAGATCCATATATAACAGCTGTAGATGGAAAAAATGCTTTGGAAATAGTATTGGCTATATATAAATCATCATTTACAGGAAAATCTGTGAAATTGCCATTAGAAAATTGTGCATCAACTGACTTTGAAGGAGAATTTTAGTGACTTATTATGTTCATGAAAGCTCTATAGTAGACGATGGTGTTGAAATAGGAGAAAATACTAAAATTTGGCATTTTTGTCATGTTTCTAAAGGGGCAAAAATTGGAAAAAATTGCTCCTTAGGTCAAAATGTTTTTATTGGAGAAAATGTAGTAATTGGGGATAATTGTAAAATACAAAATAATGTATCTATATATTCAGCAGTTACTTTAGAAGATGGTGTTTTTTGTGGACCATCTTGTGTTTTCACAAATGATTTGACACCAAGAGCAAGATATCCAAAGGGAAAAGATAATTATAAAAAAACTCTAGTGAAAGAGGGAGCAAGCATAGGTGCAAATGCAACTGTAGTTTGTGGAAATACGTTAGGTAAAAATTCTATGGTTGCAGCAGGTGCATTAGTAACTCGTGATATTGATGATTATGAACTTGTGATGGGAATTCCTGCAAGATTTTATGCAAAAGTTGATGAGTATGGAAATATTTTAAAAAAAGGGGACGAGTAAATGGAGTTTAGAGATTTAAAAACTCAATATTTAAATCATAAAGAAAATATAGATAAATCAATAGAAAAAGTATTATTATCTTCTCAATTTATAGGTGGTAATCCAGTAAAAGAATTAGAAAAAAATCTAGCTGATTATGTAGGCAGAAAATATTGTATAACATGTGCAAATGGTACAGATGCATTGGAACTAGTTTTGTTAGCATGGGGAATAAAAGAAGGCGATGCAGTTTTTGTTCCTGATTTTACATTTTTTTCTACAGCAGAAGTTGTATCGAGGGTAGGAGCAACACCTGTTTTTGTAGATGTTAATACAGATACTTTTAATATTGATACATCATCATTAGAACAAGCAATTGAAAAAGTAATTGAAGATGGAAAATTATCAGCTAAAGCTATAATTCCTGTTGATTTATTTGGTCTACCAGCAGATTATCCAAAAATTTTACCTATAGCTAAAAAATATAATTTAAAAGTGTTAGAAGATGGAGCTCAAGGATTTGGTGGTCATATAGAAATTGATGGAAAAATAAATAGAGCTTGCTCTTTTGGAGATGCTTCAACAACATCATTTTTCCCTGCTAAACCTCTAGGATGTTATGGAGATGGTGGAGCTATATTTGTGGATGATGAAGATTTGAAAAATTTACTAGAATCTCTAAAAGTGCATGGAAAAGGAGATCATAAATATAACAATGTAAGAGTAGGTATGAACTCAAGATTAGATACAGTTCAAGCAGCAATTTTAAATGAAAAATTTAAATTTTTTGTAAGTGATGAACTTGACTTAGTAAATGAAGTTTATGATTATTATTCTAAACACTTAAAAGAAATTATTGAGGAAAATAATATAAATATTAAATTGCCAAAAATACCAAAAAACTTTTATTCTAGTTTTGCTCAATATACAGTAATCGCTGAGAATGAAGAGCAAAAAGATAAATTAAGGGAAGACTTATCCAAAAAAGAAATTCCTACAAATATTTATTATCCAAGAGGATTAAGTCAACAAAAAGCATTTGAAAATAATAAGCTTACACCAGTATCACTTAAAAATTCAGAAAATCTTTGTAAGAGTGTATTTTCACTACCTATGCATCCATATTTGAGCAAAGAAGATTTAGATATAATCATTAAGTCATTCAAATAAAATTATTTTATAAGGAGATAATATGAAAATCTTAGTTTTAGTGCAAGGTTATCCGGATAATAATGGAAATGTAGCATCTATGTTCGTGCATAATAGAAATTTAACGTATATAAAAAATGGATATGATGTTACTGTTTTGAATTTTGCAACTAAAAATAAATATAAAAAAGATGGAATTGAGGTTTTAAGCGAAACTGATTATTATTCATCAGATAAAAAATTTGATTTGTTAATTATTCATGCATCCAATGTTAGAAATCATTATAGATTTCTACGAAAAAATAGCGATAAATTTAAAAAGATAATATTTTTCTATCATGGTCATGAGGTTTTAAAATTAAACGAAGCTTATCCTGATCCTTTTCCTTATATCAAAAGAAATAAAATTAAAGAAAATCTTCAAAATGCATACGATAATTTTAAACTTAAAATTTGGAGGAATTACTTACCAAAAATCAAAGATAAATCAAGCTTCGTTTTTGTAAGTAATTGGATAAAAGATGAATTTTTTAAAAACACAAAACTTAATCGTGATGAATTTGAAGATTCTTGTTATGTGATAAATAACTGTGTTGGAGAAGTTTTTGAAAGAGAAACATTTGATGATAAATGTGAAAAGAAATATGATTTTATAACAATAAGGTCGAATTTAGATGGTTCTAAATATTGTGTAGACCTTGTTAATGAACTTGCTAAAAATACTTCAGATGCAAAATTTCTTTTGGTTGGTAAGGGAGAGTATTTTAACCACTATAAAAAATCTGAAAATATTGAGTGGATAAATAATACTCTTAGTCATAATGATATGATAAATTACTTACAAAACTCCAAATTTGCTTTAATGCCTACAAGGGAAGATACACAAGGTTTAATGACTTGTGAGATGGCGGCATTTGGTATGCCAGTAATAACTTCTGATATAAAAGTGTGTAGGGAAATATTTGATGGGTTTAACAATGCTTATTTAATTGATAATGATAATATTGATACATTGGATAAATTTAAAGATTACGATTATCATACAGTTAAAGATACAAGATATTATAAAGAAAAAACTATGAAAAAAGAGTTGGATTTGATAGCAAAAAATATTAAATAGTAAGTTTGATATAAAGAAGGTGAGAATTTGGAAAATAAAAAAAGATGTATATTTCATATTCCTAATAAACTTGATGAAAAGTCATTGTCAGGTTCACAAGTTAGACCTAGGATGATGATACAAGCATTTAAAGATATTGGTTATGATGTTGATGTTGTAATGGGATATGGAAAAGAAAGAAAAGAATCTATAAATAAAATTAAGAATAATATAAAAAACGGAATTAAATATGATTTTTTATATTCAGAAAGCTCAACTATGCCAACATTATTGACAGAAAAAAATCACCTTCCTTTATATCCAAATTTAGATTTTGGTTTCTTTAAATTTTGCAAAAATCATGGAATAAAAATAGGTTTATTTTATAGAGATATGCATTGGAAATTTCCAGTTTATAATAAACAAGTTAATGGAATTAAGAAATTTTTTGCAAAAATATCTTATAGATATGATTTATTAAAATATAAAAGTCTTGTAGATAAGTTTTATCTTCCAAGCAATAAATTATCTAAATACATAAATAGTAAAAAATTAGAAAGTTTAACAGATATTTTACTTCCAGGTTCTTCCTATAGTGAAAATTTTATTATTTCAAAACAAAATTTTTATAAGAATCGTCTTGATAATTATGATGGGAAATTAAGAGTATTTTATGTGGGTGGAATTTTTGGAAATTATAATTTTATAGATTTTGTTAAAATGGTTTCTAAATTTGACAATATTTTATTAACAATATGTTGTAGAAAATCAGAATGGGAAAAATATAGCTATCTTTATAGAGATTATTTAAATGATAACATAAAAGTAATTCATAAGTCTGGTATTGAACTTGAGGATTATTATATGAAAACAGATTTATGTTTGGCATATTTTAAAGATAATGATTATATGAAATTAGCTGTGCCTATAAAGGTATTTGAATATATTGGGCATGTTTGCCCAATTATTTGTTCGGATAATATTGCTATAAGTGAAAGTATAAAAGAAAGTAACATAGGATGGGTTATTGATTATAATGATATAAATCTAAACAATTTATTAAAAGATTTATTACTAAATTATAAGGATATTTATAATAAGCATATAAATTGTATTGATTTTTTAAAAGAAAATACTTGGAGTAGTAGAGCAAGTAAAGTTGCGAAAGATTTAAGTAGGTAAATCTATGATTATATTTAGAATAATCTTGGTGATTATATTATTTTTATTTTTTATTTCATTATTTAAGATATCATCAGGATCTTTGTCTATAACAAAATTAAATATGAGTAGTTTATCATTTTATACGATACTAATGTATTGCTTTATTGGATCTTGCATGATATTTTTGGGGTTTAGAGATCATTATTTAGTAAAAAAAGCTTCTGAAGATGCAATTTCTAAGACATCAATTGCTCTATTTTATTCTTACTTAGCTTTGCCGTTAGGAATGATAATAATTAATAGATTGATGGGAATAAAAAAATACAATAAATTTTATAATGATTACCTAGAAAGAGATATTGTAGATATAAAAACTCATCAAAAGAGTATATACAGTATTATTGTGACCTTATCTTTTGTTGGATTTTTAGGATTGATTTATACTTTTTATAAAATAGGTTATATACCTATTATAAAAGTGATTACTGAAAAGGCTGATACAAGTGTATTGAGAATACAAATAGGTAGAGGTTTTAAAGGTAACCAATATATTAGAAATCTTTTGGTTTTAAATATGATTCCAAATTTATCTTATATATCCTATGTTTATTATCGAATATTACATACAAAAAGATGGAAATATCAATTTATATTTTTACTATTATTATCCATAATATGCAAGACCTTATCTTTTGAGAAATCACCAGTTGTTATATATTTATTTCAATTTTATTTGCTTGAGATATTTCTTGGTAATATTAAATCAATAAAAAAACCTTTATTCTATATGTGTATTTTGGGAACGGGATTTTTATTTGTTTATTATGCGACTACTAATTATAGTGGTGGATTATTTACATTAAAATCAGGACCTATACCTAGACTTATTTTAACACAAATTGCTACTTGTTATTTACACTTCCAGGCTTTTCCTAATATTCATTCTTATCTAAATGGAGCTAGTTTTCCTACTGCAATATCTTGGATTTTTAATACAGATCAATCTTGGATAAGATCAGGAAGAGTAGTTATGGAAATTTTTAATAATTCTGGAGTTAAAGAAGGAACAGCGGGTGTAATGAATTCAATTTATTTGGCAGAAGCCTATGCTAATTTTGGAATTATAGGAATTTTAATATCTCCTTGGTTAGTGGCTTTTATTATGAGTATTGTTAGCAACTTTATACTAAAACAAAGAAAGACACCTATGAATATAGTCTTATATTTAATAGTTACATATACTTTTAGCAATCTTTTGATAGGAGGATTTGTTGACTTTTTTTATAATATAGGATTAGTTTTTTCATTTATTCTTATAATAGGAATTGATTTGATTTATAGAAAGGGCAAAATATATGTTACTATTTGATAGTAATGGAGGTTTAAATGGGACTGTTTATAGGATTAAATATTAAAAAATTAAAAGAAACAAATAAGAAAAAAAATATAAATTGTATAAATCTAGATGAAAAATATTTTTGCCTAGCAAGTAATGGCAAGTTTTATAATGATAAATTTATAACAAGAATTGATGGAACAATTATCTTGGTTGATGGTGTAATTTTAAATAAAGAAAAAATCATTAATGAATATAATAAAAATGATTTTAAAGATTGTATAATATCAGAGTATAACAACGGAAAACTAGATGAATTTATAAATAAATTAAGAGGAAATTTTGTCATAGTATTATATGATTTAAAAAAAGATAAATTAGTAGCATATACTGACCACTGGTCTAACATTCCTTTGTTATATTACAAGAACAATGATGTTTTTTTGATTAGTACAAGGTTAAATGAATTAGTTGAAAATTTAAAACTTAATAATATTGATTATAAATTAAATATGGACGGAGCATATTCTTTAATATCTTATGCTTATATGTTAGAAGATAATACTTTGGTGGAAGATGTAAAGAGACTAGAAGCAGGTTCAAAGCTGGTTTATTCTAATAATATAGAAATAAGTTCATATCATGATTGGGTTTTTGAAGAGAAGAAAATTAATAAAGATGAAGCTATAAAAAAATTAGATTCTTTGTTTTTGAATGCTGTTGAAATGCAAGTTAATAAAAACGAAGAATATGGATATAGGAATATTGTACCATTAAGTGCAGGTTTAGATTGCAGAATAGTTGCTTATTCTTTAAGAAGATTGGGTGTAGAAAATGTATTGACATACACTTATTCTGATAGTAAATCAAATGATTATAAGTATTGTCCAAAAATGGCAAGTGATTTAAAATATGAGTGGTTATATAAAAATTTAGATAATGGATTGGATTTATTTAACCTTGATAGTTCTATAAAAATTGCAGATGGTTTAATTTATTATCCATGGGCATCACAATTTAATACTTTTTTAAATGCTATTAATACAAGTGAAATTGGAATAATACATACAGGTGTTATAGGTGATGTAATTCCAGGTAGCTTTAATAAATCTTTAGATTATAAAAATAAAAAATATGCTTTAGGCGATGGAGCTTATTCGACAAAATTACTTAACAGAATATCTTCTAATATAAAAGATACAAGTTATGAAGAAGGGATGTTTAGGAATAGAGCAATAAATGGTGCATGTTTAGGATATTCAACATCTATAAAAGAATATGGGGAAGGAATGTCTCCTTTCATGGATGTAGATTTTGCCGAATTTTGTTTTTCACTTCCTTTTGAATTTAGGTTTAAGCATAATATTTATTACTCTTGGGTAATAAGTAAATTTAAAGATGCAACCAAATATCCACACAATGGAGTAAAAATTTCATCTATGCGTGGAATAAAAATAAATGGGAAAGAATATAAGTTAGATACTATAAAAGGTTTGCTTATGAACAAAATGAAATCTAAGTATAGTAAAAGAAATGATATGAATCCATTTGACTATTGGTATGATAATAATCAAAAGCTAAAAGGGTTTATGGATGATTATTTTCAATCAAATAAAGAGTGTTTGAAAAATTATGAGCAATTATATAAAGATATTAATTTTTTGTATAATTCGGGAAATACAATAGAAAAAACATTAGTTCTTAGTTTGATAGGTTCGTACAAATACCTATTTTAAATGTAAATCTTATTTTTTATAAAGTATTATAAAAAGTTATTAGTATAGAAAGGAAAAATAAAATGAATGAAAAAGAAATAGATATTATAGAATTATGTAAGGAGATTATAAAAAATATTCATATAATATTTTTGGCTTGTCTAATTTTTGGTGCTTCTTTTTTTGGAATAACTAAATTTATGTCAACTCCAACTTATGAAACATCAACTATGATTATGATATCAAAAGCAACTGATAGCAATTTAAATGCAACTTATGCAAATCTTACAAAATCTAATGTTTTTGTATCTGATATTATAAAAAAATTAGATTTAGACATGACTTATGATGAATATTTGAATAAGGTTGTTGTTGAACCAGATCCTAGCTCTAGAATGATAAATATAAAAGTTAAAGATACAGTTCCAGAAAGAGCAGCTGATATTGCTAATCAAACTGCTATTGAATTAAAAAACACAATTGGAAAACTTAATAAAAATAAAATTTTAATTTCTGATAAGGCTAGAGTTCCTAAAAACCCTATTTCATCAAACATTAAAAAAAATACAGCTATTGGTATTTTTCTTGGATTTTTTATTAGTGTAATTTATGTAATAGTAAAAGATATAACTGATACAAGAATTAAAAGTGCTGATGAAATGAAAGAATATTATGATATTCCTTTGATAGGAATAATTCCAGATAAGGCAAAAGGAGAATAAGATGATAGAAAATAATGGATATTTAAATAATTCATCTTTATATGATGAGTCTATTTATTCTATAAAAACTGCTATAAAATATAACAAGAATTATAGCAAATGTAAGGTTATTGGCATGACGTCTTCAAATCCAAATGAGGAAAATATTGAAATTTTATATGATCTTGCTAAAACTTTTGCCAAAGATTGTCTAAAAGTTGCTATTTTAGATTTTGATTTGAGAATGCCAAAATTAGGAAATATTATAAAAGCTGATAAAAATTTTGGGCTAACAGATTATTTTAATGATGAAATTGCTGTTGAAAAATTATTGTTAAAAGATAAAACAGAAGAAAATTTATTTATTTTATTGGCAGGTCAAAGACCAACAAATCCAACTCAAATACTAGATTCAAAAAAAATAAAAGAATTGATAGAAAATTTATCAAAAGAATTTGATTATATATTTATAAATTTGCCTCCGGTTGATTTATTGGCAGATGGATCAATAATTTCAACTTATTGTGATGGTATTATTGTGGCAGTAAAATACAATGATACAAAAAAAGAAGACCTTGACAAGGCAATTAAAAATTTACAAGAAGTTGATGCAAATATAATAGGTTTATTGATGACCCATGCGCAGGTAGATAAAAATCTATATAAGAGCTATCTTAATAAATAGTTTTTATTTATAGAAAAATAGCTATTAGAAACTTTGGAGGAAAAGATGAAAATCAAAAAAATTATATGTCTTCTTGTTCTTCTAATTAGTTTGAGTTCATGTAAAGAAGAAAAAGAAAATTATCAAAGTAAAAATGTAGATGTAAATACAATTTTTGATAGTGATTTTTCTTATGATTATTCAGATGATGAAGATGAAGAACTTGAAAAATTAACAAAATTGATTAAAAAAAGTGCAAATGAGCTATCAAGTACTGAAGATATAAAAGAAAAAGAAGATAGCAATTTAGGAATAGGAAAAGAATTTGTAATATCATCAAAAACTGATTTTAGAAAAGAACCTTTTGAAGATGAAGATAATATTATAGAAAAAATCCCAAAGAATTCAAAGGTAAATTTAATCAAAAACGTAAAAGTTGATGGACAAAAATGGTCTAAAATTTCTTTTAATGGAAATATTGGTTATGTTAGAAGAAATGCTTTGAAAAATGAGAAGTAAATAGTGTTTTAAATTAAGATTTATAAATACTCTCTTTGTAGATTAAATCTGCAAAGGGGGTATTTTTTTGATTAATTTATTAATTTTTAAAGTGTTTTAAATTTATGATATAATTTTAAATTTTAATGCTCAATATTTTGTATTAAAAATTTAAAATGATTAATGGAATATTTTTAAATTGTGAAATAATATATCAAAAGTGTTTATGCAATGTTAAATGAAACAAATTGGCGTTTGTATTTGGCTAATAATTTTCTTGTTTTATTGATGAGAAATATTGTAATTACTTGTTATATTTTTTTATAATTATTTTAAAAAACAAATCTGTATTGAAGCTAAAAAAACATTTTCTTTTTTAGAAAATTATGATATACTTTAAAAAAACATATTTCTGGATAGAAAATAATTGAATATAATTTTAGCATTACTATTACATATTAAATTTTTTATTGATTGATGTTAGCATTTACACGTTTTGTTTGTTAATTTTGATAAGTATATTTTTATTTGATTATTTTTCTTGTCCTTAATTTATATTATTATTTATTATAAACCCAAACAGTTTAATATTGGTTAAATACCCCGGCAATCGATATCAAGAGTTTGGATTTTTTTAATTTTATTTTTGTTGCGGTGAAATTATATGGATCCTATAATTTTAATATTTTTGCGACAAATTACACATAAGCTATTTTTTTATATTAAACAATAGTTTTAGCTGTTGTTTATGGAAGGAAGTGGGAGTTTAAAAAGATATTTGGTAGTAAAAAAATATATATTTAGTTTATATATTTGTGCTTAGAGTTTATAGGGCTTTTAAAAGAAAAATGTATTTTTAGGAGATTTTATGAAATATGTTAAAGAATTTTGTTATTTGATTTTTTTCTTGCTACTAGGTTTTGTAGCTAAGAAATTAACTGGGCTACCAATACCTGAACCAGTTTTTGGTATGATTTTTTTGTTTGTTGCTTTGCTATTTAAGATTGTAAAGGTTGAGGATGTTGGAGAAACATCAGATTTTCTAACTTCTATTCTAGCTTTTACTTTTACTCCTCTTGGTGTTGGTCTTATGGTGCAATTTGATGTAATTAAAGATAATGCAATACAAATACTTGTGGTTATGACTATATCTTGCTTAATAACTATGGCAATAACTGCTAAAATTGTAGAAATAGTACAAAAAGTGAGGAAGTAATATGAGCGAATTTTTGAATACTTATATAGCTGATAATGATTTTTTTGGAATTGTTTTGAGCATAGTTATGTTTAGAATAGGAATGATGGTTAGTAAAAAAACTAAAATAGCGTTTTTTAATCCGTTATTGCTTGCTATAATATTTTGTATAGCTTTTTTGAAAATTACTGGTATTAGTTATGATAATTTTAATAAGGGTGGAAAGTACATATCATTTATGATAGCACCAATTACTGTTGCTTTAGTTGTAAGTTTGTATAGAAATATAGATAGATTAAAGGCAAATCTTGTTCCTATTTTAATAGGGGTAATAGTAGGGTCTATTGTTGCTATTTTGTCTGCTTATTTCCTATCAAAGATTTTTAAATTTGATAAGAATTTGACTTTGTCAATGATGCCTCAATCAGTAACTACTCCTATTGCAAAATCGTTGACTGAGGAATATATCGGTAAATTTGGGGCAGATGAAGTGACCATTAAGACTTATGCAGCAATTACTGCAATAACAGTTATACTTAGAGGAACTGTTGGAGCTATATTTGCACCTACAGTTATGAAAATCATGAGAGTAAAAGATTCTGTAGCTATTGGTATTGGTATCGGTACGGCAAGCCACGCGATGGGAACATCAAAAGCTATAGAAATGGGAGAAGTTGAAGGAGCTATGAGTGGATTATCTATTGCTATAGCTGGTATTTGTACAGTTATTTTGATGCCACTTTTTGTAATGCTTTTTATAAGTTAGATTTTTTTGAATTTTGAAATTAAATGAATAAAAAAATTTTTATGTACACAGGAAAAGGCGGTGTTGGCAAGTCTACTATATCAAGCGCTACTGCTATTATTTCTGCAAAAAAAAATATAAATACAATTTTAATCAGTATAGACCAAGCTCATAGTTTATCAGATATTTTTGGAATAAAAATAGGCGGAGAGATTACTAAAATCTGTGAGAATTTGTCTGTTCTTGAAATTGATAGTTCAAAAATTTTAGAGGAAAGATTTCCTGATATAAAGGCTGGTTTTGCAGATAGGTTTAGAAAAATAGATTTTTCAAAAGTATCTTATAATTCAAGTGTTGATATGCCATTTATTGCTAATATATTGTCATTGCTTAAAATATTGGATATATACGAACAGTTTGATTTTGAAAATATAATAGTGGACTGTCCAGCATCGGCATCTACATTTGCTTATCTAAAAATACCAGAAATGCTTTCGTGGTATTTGGAGAAATTTTTTGGAATAGGTAAGGGAATAATTAGAACTTTAAGGCCTGTATCTAAATACAAATATAAAATCAACTTGCCAGATAATCAATCTTTGGATGAAATTGAAATTATTTATAAAAGGCTTATAAAATTAGAGGAAATTTTAAAAGATAGTAGGATTTCAACGGTTAGATTGGTTGGATTGGCTGAGAAGATGGTTTTAGAAGAAAGTAAAAGAGATTTATCTTACCTAAATCTTTTTGATTATAATGTAGATGGATTTTTTGTTAATAGACTTTTTGATGACGATAAGAGTGATTTTGTAAGAAAGAGAATAGAAATACAGTCAAAGCATTTAAAAGAGATTGAAGATTGTTTTTATAATATGCCAGTCTATAAAATAAAATTGATGAAAAAAGATTTAATAACTCTAGAGGATATAGAAAAATTTGCAGAGGAATTATCTTTTAAAGATTCAATTTTAGATATAAAACCTATTTGTGAAAGTTATAGTTATGAAAAAATCGATGATGGATATATATTGAGGATAAATATTTCAAAAATTCATGATTATGATATCTATAAAAAAGGGACAGATATAAATATTAGAGTGGATGATATGAAAAGAATTATTAGCTTGCCCAATATTTTGATTGATTCTTATATTCACAAATGTGTCCGAAATAACGATGAGCTTTATATATATTTAAAAGTAAAACAGGATAAGATATGAGAATTATTATAAATACTGGCAAGGGTGGAGTTGGAAAAACTACAATTTCAGCACTAACAGCTATAAATATTTCCAAAAGATATAAAACTTTAGTTATAAGTAGTGATCTTGCTCATAGTTTAAGTGATTTGTTTGAAGAAAAATTAAATGATAGTCCCAAGCAGATAGCAAATAATCTTTACGGACTTGAGATTAATCCCATCAAAGAAAGTAAAAAAGCGTGGGGAAATATAAGCTCTTATATGAGAGAGCTTGTAAAAGAAAGTGTAACAACAGAAATACAGCTAGATGAGTTGTCACTTCTTCCTGGATTTGATGATGTATTTTCTCTACTTAAAATTTTAGAAATTTATAAAGAAGGAAAGTTTGATGTTTTGATTGTTGATTGTGGGCCTAGTGGTGAAACAATATCCCTGCTATCAACTGGAGAAAAGTTTAATAATTTGTCGGATTCATTAGTACCATTAGTTAAGAAGTTTAATAGTATTTTTGGAAGCTTTATTGAAAAAAGAACAGACGTTAAAAAACCAAAAGATATAGTATTTGATGAGTTTATAAGTTTATCAAAAAAATTATACGAACTTGAACGTATATTACAAAATCCAAATATAACAACAATCAGATTTATAAGTAAAGCAAATAAAGTTATAGCAAATGAAACTTTTAGATCTTATAGCCTTATAAATATGTATGGATTTTTATCGGATTGCGTGTTTATTAATATGATATATCCAGAAGAAATTCAACAATCTTCTTATGGAAATCTATTAGATGAAGATAAAACAAATATTATAAAAATAGAAGAATTTTTCAAAGAAAAAAAAGTTTTTAAGATTCACTTACAAGATTATGAAGTTATCGGGTTAAAAGCCTTAAATAAGTTGCATGATAAGATATTTAAAAATCTTAAACTAGAAGATATTTTCGTTAATGATAAAGCATTTTATATCATAGAAGAAAAAGCTAGTAAGATTATTGTAATAGATTTGAAATATGCTAAAGAAGAGGAGGTAGAAGTTAGAAAAATAGGAAATGATTTAGAAGTTTCTTACTTAAATTATAAAAGAAGATTTAAGTTGGCAGATAATATATCTTCAAGGAAAATAAGCTCATTTTCTTTGCGAGATAACAAGCTTAGAGTTGTAATGGACTATGACTAGAATATGTAAAAAATAAAAATGAGAGGTCGTAAATGATAGAAAATAAAATAGAATTATTTGACACTTTTGCAAAAAATTTAGAAAGTGTTAATGGTACTTGTTATAAAACAAGTAAGAATGATTTAGCAGAGACACTTGTAAATATTTACAAGGACAATGGAATAGAATCAACTTGTATGTTGGAAACAGAGCTTGCAAAAGAAACAGGAGTAGTTGAAGCTTTTAGAAAAAATGATATTACAGTTTATACTGATCATATTAGACTAAACAGCGAAACAGCTAAAGGCGGAATAACAGAAGTTGCTTATGGCGTGGCTGAGCTTGGTTCTGTTGTACAAGCAAGTGATGAAGTAGATGCTAGGCTTATGGCTATTATGCCAGATTATTATATAGGAATAGTTAAAGGCTCAACAATTGTGGAAAGTTATGATGATATGTTTGACAAACTATCCGAATTAAAACCTTTCCCAAAATATGTAGGTTTTATAACAGGCCCTTCAAGGACAGCAGATATAGAGTGCGTAAGTACAGTTGGTGTTCATGGTCCTTTGCAAATGAGCATAGTGATAGTTACAGATCTATAGGTTTAAGATTATAAGAGGAGATTAATATGGTTGATAATATTAGTTTAAAAGAAGAGATAAAAGATGCGTTAGACAATGCAACTTTAGGTAGAACCCTCGGAAATTTTTGTAAGACTTATCCAAAAAGAAGACTAAATTCTTATCAAGGAATTGATTTTAAAGAAACTCAACAAGCTATAAAAAGAGTAAAAACATTTGCTGCTGAGCATGTTGATGAAATGATAAGTGAATTCAAAAAGAATTGCGAGGCAAGAGGAGGACACGTTGTTGTAGTAAAAAGCAAAGAAGAAGCTGCAAAATGGGTTGAAAACTTTTTAAAAGAAAAAGACATAAAAACAGCCGTAAAATCTAAATCAATGTGTTCTGAAGAAATTCATTTTAATAAGATACTAAAAGATAATGGTGTAGATTGCCAAGAAACTGATTTGGGAGAATTTATTATTTCACTTGAAGGAAATAGCCCAGTACATATGGTTATGCCAGCCTTGCATTTAAATAAGGAACAAGTTGCAGACTATTTTTCAGAATACACTAAAACTAAACACGAACCTATAATATCTGAAGAAGTAAAAACTTCAAGAAGAGTTATGAGAGATAAGTTTAAAAATGCAGATTTAGGAGTTTCAGGAGCAAATGTTGCCGTTGCTGAAACTGGAACAGTATTTACAATGACAAATGAAGGTAATGGTAGAATGGTAGGAACTCTTCCAAAAAATCATTTGTATATATTTGGAATAGAAAAATTTGTAAATTCAATTTCTGATGCTAGATGGATTTTTAAAGCTCTCCCTCGTAATGGTACTGCTCAAAGAATTACAGCTTACTTATCATTGTATACAGGTGCTTGTGAAGTAACTACTGACAAAGAAAGTGATACAAAAGAAGAAAAAGGATTCTATTGTTTGATTATAGATGATCCAGGCAGAAGAGAAATATTGGCTCAAGAGGGTTATAGAGAAATATTTAACTGTATTAGATGTGGAGCTTGTCTTGATGTATGTCCAGCCTTTGCTTTAGTAGGAGGACACGTATACGGTTCTAATGTTTATACTGGAGGAATAGGAACGCTTTTAACTCACTTCTTAATTGATAAAGATAGAGCAAATGAAATAGAAAGTGTATGTCTACAATGTGGCAGATGTAATGAAGTTTGTGGTGGTGGACTTCCAATAGCTGAAATGATAATGAAAGTTAGAGAAGAACACGTTAAGGAAAATCCAGATCCAATAAAGAAATTTGCATTAGATGCAGTAACAGATAGGAAACTTTTCCATTCATTATTAAGAATTGCATCTATTGCTCAAGAGCCATTTACTAAGGGCGACACAATGATTAGACATCTTCCAGATTTCGTATCAGGAATGACTGGAGGAAAAGTTTTACCATCAATAGCAAAAGTTCCGCTTAGAGATATTTTTGATGAAATTGAACAAAATGTAGAAAATCAAAAAGGAACAGTGGCTTTATTTGCTGGTTGTTTACTTGATTTTGTATATGTTGATACAGCTAAATCTTTGATTAAAAATATGAACTCAATAGGATACAAAGTAGAGTTTCCTCTAGGTCAAGCTTGTTGTGGTTGTCCTGCAAGCAATATGGGTGATGTTGAAAATGCTAGAAAAGAAGCGGAAATAAATATAAAAGCCATGGATGCAGAGAAATATGATTATATTCTTCTTGCTTGCCCATCATGTACTCATCAACTTCAATCTTACAAAGATTTCTTTGAACAAGGAAGTGAAATGTATGAAAGAGCAAAAGTTTTGGGAGAAAAATGCGTAGATTTTTGTAAATTATTCCATGAAAAAGATGACAAAGTAAATGCAGGAGATGGAAAAGAAGTAAAAGTTACTTACCATGATTCATGCCATTTAAAGAGAACTTTGGGAGTTTATGAAGAACCTAGAGATTTACTTAAAAATACAGAAGGCGTAGAATTTGTTGAGATGGAAGATAGCGATAACTGCTGTGGATTTGCAGGCTCTTATAATGTTTTATATCCAGATATTTCATCAAAAATATTAAAAAACAAAATAGAAAATATCAAAAATTCTGGAGCAGATGTGGTTGCTGTGGATTGTCCAGGTTGTATGATGCAAATTAGAGGAGGACTTGAAGCAGAAGGTCTTGATATTAAGGTAAAACACACTTCAGAAATAATATCTGAAAAGAGAGGATTAATCTAAAAATGAATTTTGCAATAAGTGAATGTTTAGCAAAAGAATCAAAGCAAACTATTCTAGATGATTTAATTGATAAAACACTTGTAGAAATGAGAGAAATCTTAGGAGATTACAAGCAAAGCCAAAAGCTCTATAATATTATTGAGAATACTTTGATTTCTAGCGGAAAGATGATTAGAACAAAGCTTTTGATTTGTATAAGTCTGATGGGAGAAAACCAAATTCCAGATAAAATAATTAGCCAATGCGCTGCAGTAGAAATAACTCATCTTGCATCACTTATTCATGATGATATAATAGACGATTCGCTAATTAGAAGATCACATAGGTCAATCCAATCAAAATATGGCAAAGATGTAGCCGTATTTGCAGGCGACTATATGATATCTAAAGTATTTAATTACTTGGCAAAAAAAGGACTTGTCGAAGAAATTTCTATAATATCTGACACTATTAGAGATATGTGCAATGGTGAAGTTGGTCAAAATCTAATAAAATACAGACTAGATATTAGTGAAAAAGAATATTTTGAAAATATTTGCGGAAAAACTGCTTCATTTTTTAAAACAGTTTGTTATTTTGGAGCGAAAAATGCTGGATTCAATCAAATTGATATTAATAAAATGGTTGAATTTGGAAAAAACTTAGGCTTGATGTTTCAATTGAGAGATGACATTTTAGATTTATTCTCAAGTAAAGATGAAACAGGAAAGGGAGAGTTTGTTGATGTAAAAGAAGGAGTATACACATATCCTTTATTATCCAGCATGAATGATGACAAGTATGGAGATGAAATATATAAGCTGCTCAATAAAAACAAAGAAGTAAGTCTTAATTATGACGAATTACTTACATTAAGGCAATTACTCATAGAATCAAAAGCTTGTATTTTAAGCTCAAAAAAAATCAAGGAGTTTGCCGATAAAAATAGGTTGATACTAGCAAGTCTTCCAATTAGAGAATCTGATTACTTATATAAGATTTTAGATAAGATAGAGAAAAACTAATGAAAACTTATCAAAAGATGACATTAAAAAACATAATTAATTTTGCAAATCCAAAATCATTTGTAGCATCTATTATTCCTTCGATTTTTGGGATTTTGATGCTGATAAAATCAGGATATTCCATAAGTTTATTAAGGTCTTTGGGTTTGGTTTTATCGTGTGTTTTCCTACAATCATCCGTAAATACTATAAATGATTATAGTGATTTCATAAATGGAGTAGATAGTAAGGAAGATAACTTAAAAGAATCTGATAATATTATGTTCTATAATTGTATTAGACCAGAAAGCGTTAGAAATTTAGGGCTATTTTTTCTAACGATTGGAATTGTGTTTGGACTTTTAACTTTAGAAAGTATAAATTATAAAAGTATCATCATAGGGATAATTGGAGTAATAACGGTTTTAAATTATTCAATGGGACCTTTCCCTATTTCATATCTTCCAGTAGGAGAAGTATTTAGTGGAATAGTAATGGGAGGATTAATACCTATCGGTGTATTTAGCGTGATTTCAGAAAAAATTGATTTTACAATTATGGGATATGCAATGCCTTTTATAATAGGGATTTCATTAATTATGATGAGTAACAATTCAAGTGACATAGAGAAAGATAAAAAAGCAAATAGAAATACACTTGCTGTTGTTATGGGTAGGAAAAATATTAGAATTTTATATAAAATATTAATTATAGTGTGGTTTATATCACAATTCTATCTAGTTCTTTATTTTGGAGGGTATAAAGCTTTAATCATAGATTTAATCATATTCTTTCTAAAAAGAAAGTTTATATTTAGAATTTTTACAGCAAGCCTAATTCCCCAAGATAGAGTTAGGCAAATGATGGATATAGGACTTACAAATATTTTATTAAATTTCAGTTATTTAGTAATAATAGTCATAAGTTTAATAGGAGAATAATATGGAGAAAAGCAAAAAAGTTTATGAAATATTTCAAAAAATTTCGCCATATTATGACAAGGCTAATGATAGGATAAGCCTAGGATTACAAAAAAGTTGGAAAGAAACATTAGTAAAGGATATTTTGAAAAATATCAAAAATGATGAAAAAGTATTGGATGTTTGCTGCGGAACAGGAGATATAGCAATAGAAATAGCTAAAAAGAGTGATGCAAAAGTTGTTGGTGTAGATTTTTCAGAAAATATGCTTAGGATATCAAAAGAAAAATCAAAAAAAATAAATAACATAACTTTATTAAAGGCAGATGCAAAAAATATTCCATACGAAAATTCAACATTTGATTATGTAACGATATCTTTTGGTTTAAGAAATACAGATGATTATGAAAAAGTAATAAACGAAATGGTTAGAGTAGGAAAGAAAGGAATATATATATTAGATTCCTTTCCAGTAGAAAATAAAATTATAAAACCATTTTATAAATTATTTTTTAAATATCTAATGCCAGTCCTTGGTGGAGGTATTAGAAGATATAAAGATTATATGTGGCTATATGAATCAACGAAGAATTTTATCAGTCCAAATGAAATAATAAAAATCTGTGAAAGATTTGGAGTTGAGAATATTGAAGTAAAAAAAATGCTCTTTGGAGCTTGCGTAATGATCAAAGGGCAAAAATTATAATTCAACACATGGGGGAAACAATGAGTGAAGATAAATTTGATGTTATAATTGTAGGAGGCGGTGTTGCAGGATTATCTGCAGCTATAGTTTTAGCAGAAAATGATTTAGAAGTTATGTTGGTTGAAAGAGGAGACTATTGTGGAGCAAAAAATGTGACAGGAGGCAGGCTATATGGTCATAGTTTAGAAAAAATAATACCAAATTTTGCCGAAGAAGCTCCGATAGAAAGAAAAGTAGTAAAAGAAAAAATATCAATGATGAGTGAAAAATCATCTTTTGATATAGGATTTTCATCAAAAGCTCTTGGCAAAGATAAAGATTCATCCTATGTAGTATTACATAGTAAGTTTGACCAATACCTAGCAGATAAAGCAGAAGAAGCAGGAGTTTCAATAATAAGTGGAGTTTTAGTAGAAAAATTACTTGTAGAAGATGGAAAAGTAGTAGGTATTGATGCTACAGGAGAAGAAGTATTTGCTGATGTAGTAATAATAGCTGATGGAGTAAACTCATTACTTTCTCAACAATTAGGAATAAAAAAAGAACTAGAACCTCATCAAGTAGCAGTTGGAGCTAAAGAAGTTATTGAATTATCAGAAGAAATAATCAATGAAAGATTTAATCTAGAAAGCGATGAAGGTATGAGCTGGCTTTCATGTGGCGATCCAACTATAGGAGGATTTGGAGGAGGCTTTATTTATACAAATAAAGATTCTATATCTATCGGAGTAGTTGCAACATTATCAGATATAGGTTATGCAAATACAAAAATAAACGATTTGTTAGAAAGATTCAAAGAACACGATAATGTAGCACCATTTATAAAAGGTGGAAAAACAATAGAATATTCAGCACACCTTGTTCCAGAAGAAGGCATTCATATGATTCCAGAATTATATGGAGATGGTTTCCTTGTAGTAGGAGACGCAGCAGGTTTTTGCGTAAACCTAGGTTATACAGTAAGAGGAATGGATTTTGCAATTGAAAGTGGTAGACTTGCAGCACTATCAATAATAGCTAGCAAAGAAAAAGAAGATTTCAGTAAAGAAAGCTTATCAATTTATAAAAAACTTTTAGAAGACAGCTTCATAATGAAAGATTTAAATACTTTCAAGGCATTCCCAACAATATTAAGCAGAAGAGAAATTTTTAAAGACTTCCCAGAAATTATTAACGATGTAGCAGAAAGAGCTTTCAAAGTAAATGGCGAAGATTCCAAAGGATTTATAATGGGAACAGTAAACGACCTTGCAAGTAGAATGAGCGCAACACAATTATCAAACTTTATTTCCGAAGTAATGGAGGCACTATAAATGAAAAGAATGAGCATAGAAGATAAATTAGGTCTTGATATATACCATACAGATGAGCATAATTCACACATCGATGTAGATACAGACTACAAAGATGAAGAAGAAATAAATAAACTTTTAATGGCATGTCCAGCAGGTTGCTACACCTATGTAGATGGAGTTTTTGGTTTCAGTCACCTTGGATGCCTAGAATGTGGAACCTGTAGAATCCTATCACATGGAAAAATTGTAAAAGATTGGAAACATCCACAAGGAGAAGTAGGAGTAACTTTTAGACAAGGCTAAAGATAAGAAAATAAGAAAAAATTAGAAAATAATTAATCCACTAATCATAAAATTCGATATAAGACTAAAAATAAAAAACAGCATTGTAAAAAAATCTGATATGTACCCTCTTTACTGGACAAACCAGTAAGGAGGGTATTTTTATTAAATTTATAAAAGAATACATAATAAAGAAAAATTCCAAAAGATAAAAGATACTAGACAAGATAATAAAAAAATCATTTTGATGAAAAATTGCTTAGGCTAGAAAAATATTTTGCAAAATAAAAAGTAAATAGTTTTTCAAATAAAATTTTGTTTTGGATTTAGGTTTTTAAAATAAATGAAAAATCCTCATCAAAATAAATGAGGATTTAATATAAATTTATAATATAGATTTAAATATTGGAAAATTTTTGATTAATTTAACAATTATACAAGATAAGAATAAGTTTGTTATTACCAAAACTGGGACTGTAAGTAAGATTGAATTACCTATAATTAGATTTTTTATTGTATCTATGCTTGTAAATATCCTAATTATAATGATATGGATTAAATATATCCCAAAAGAAAGGCTATCGATTTTTAAAAGAATACTAGAAAAAATATTTTCAGTACTTTTATAAGACTTTTTATTTTCTGATGAAACTTTTTCTATGGCTTGCCATTTTTGGCTATTACTAATTCCCATAACAAAACTAAAGAAACCAATACTTTGAACAATAACAATTATTGAAGAATAACTCCAAAAAATTTCAAAATTTTCATTGTTATTTATCCATCTGTAATATGTTAATATTGATATTAGTATGCTTGAAACTATAAATAAAATAGCTCCTTTATTTTTATCAATTTTTATTATTCCTTTGTGTAATGAGTAACCCATAAACAAATAAAAAGGGTATATTGTTAGCTCATGAATATAAAATCCACTTTTAAATTTAAATGTTCCTATAGCAGGAATTATTGAAATAAAAATAATATAGACTAACATAATAAATTTTATTTCATTTTCTTTAGAAACTTTAACAAAAGCCCTATACATTGGCATCAATAAATATAAACCAATGAGCATATATAAATACCACATTGGGCTATAAGTATTATCCGTATATAAATTTTTTAAATAAGTTAAAAATTCATTTAAATGTAAAGATCTCTTATCAATTATAATGTCAACGATTTGATATATAGCTACAAAAATTACTATTGAAAGAAGTATTCTTCCAATATATTTTTTAATTAGCTTTTTAAGAGTTAAATTTTTATTTTTATCTAAATTTAAAACTCCAGTTACCATCAAAAAAATTGGAACTGCCCACATAGAGCAGTTCACAAATAATCTCAGAATAATATTATCTTCTATATTAAAATGAAAATTTGTACTTAAAACAAATCCTGTGTGCAGAATGATTATTGCAATAGTAGCAATAGCACGACAATAGGATAGACCAAAATTTATTTTAGTTGAAGATTGCATCGCCATTTGTGCATCCTTCCTGATTTCCCCCTTGATCAGGTGTTTGTTGAGGAGCTGGGGCAGGTTCTGGTTGAGGTGCAGGTTGAGGGGCTGGAGCTGGTTTTGGTTGAGGAGCTGGTTGAGCTTTAGGAGCTGATTGTTGAGTGTTATTTTGAACAGGAGCTTGTTGATTTGTATTTTGTTGAGCAGCCGGTTCAGTTTTTTCAGCTTCTGTTTGAGGAGTGGTTTGTTCCTTTTCCTTATCTTCATTAGAAAGATTATCTTTATTTTTTGATTCTTCCTCATCATTTTTTTCTTCGCTTGATTTGCTTTCAAGTGATATATTGCTTTTTTCTATTTTATTATCTTCTTCATCTTTTTTACCACATGATATTAGTGAAAATGACAAAATGCATGTAATTAAAAGAAAAGAAAATTTTTTAAAATTAATTTTTAAATTATTCATTAATAATCTCCTTTATAGGTGCATATATACATTTCTAGACACTGCGTATTTCAATGAGCCTTTTTGACCATATTTCATTCCAAAAATTACGCTACGATCTTCTTGATATATGTTTGGATCATATACATAGATATTTCCATTATTATGGATTTCACACCATGAATGTGGCCATGATCTACTGTATCCTTGATTATATCCTGAAATTTGGTAAACATCATAACCTAAAGAACGTGCCATGTAATAGAAAGTTGCAGCCATTGTATAGCAATTTCCATTTCTTTGATTAAATCCAATATTTGCAAAATAAGATATACCATTATTTGCATTAGTAGTCATTTTTCGATAATTTATAGCAGATCCTGACCATTTGAAGGCTTCCCATAATGAATTTCCAACTTTTTTTAATATTGAATTAGCATATTTCATAGCGTCAATATGTGGTTTATTAGCATTGTATTCTGATATGCTTATTAACCCATCAGAATCAGGATGGAAAGTAGCAATTTTCAT
>NZ_KV821163.1:0-229 GCF_001815585.1 Anaerococcus sp. HMSC075B03 | reverse complement strand
TTTATTTCTTGAAAAAGCATACTGTTCAATTGTCTTCACAGACTTCGGTATAGTTATTTCTTGAAGGTTATTTCTTTCAAAAGCATTATGTTCAATATTTACCAAAGTATTAGGTAAAGTTACTTCTCTAAGTCCACAATTGAAAAATGCTAAACCACCAAGATAAGTTAGACTATTTGATAGTTTTACTTCATCTATACTTGCTTCGTAAAAGGCAGCATAACCTAAA
>NZ_KV821162.1:0-144817 GCF_001815585.1 Anaerococcus sp. HMSC075B03 | reverse complement strand
ATGAAAATTGCTACTTTCCATCCTGATTCTAATGGGTTAATAATTCAAGGTATTCAAAAAATCGGAAATTATTTTTACAATCATACTTATAGCGGAATATCAAAAGGTTATAAAGTTCTAGTCAATAATAATTTATATTCTTTTGATAATACAGGTAAAGGTTATTTAATTTCTACTAATTATACTCCCGTAAGGGATCTTGATTTAGCTATCGGATGGATGTATCAGGCAAAAGATTTTAACTATGAATATAGTATGGATTGGAAAAAAAGAAATCAGAAAGGATATGCCGATTGTTCATCAGCTGTTTATAGAGCTTTGAAACACGGTGGTTTTATTTCTAAAAATATAGCTAACGGAAATACAGAAACATTGTTTGAACTTGGCAGGAGAGGTCAAATTCTAAAAGAAATATCAGAAAATGAAATTAGATACGGCGATATTTTTGTTGCTGGTATACCAGGCAAGTCATCAGGATCTGGTGGTCATACAGGTTTTATTTTAGATAAAAATACAATAATACACTGCAACTATCCAGATAGAGGAATATCAATCACTGAAAGAAAAGGTAAGATGGGCGATAGAAGATATCCAGTTAAATATTATAGATTGGTTGGAGCTATATAACTTCTGACAAAAATATTATAAGTGTATGCAATTTAAATTTTGCATACGCTTTTTTTATTAATATATATAATTACTTATACAATTTAACAATTACCGTATAGGTATTAATTGACAAAAAATATAAAATCGCTTAAAACGCAAAATACGACGTCTGATTTTAATATAATTTTAAAATTTATCGAAATTCTTTACGAGTTAACTGTAATGCTGTTTTTTTATTTATAATTTTATTTTCAAAAAACTTTTCTTGATAAAATATTTTAATCAAAACAATTGTCAGTGGAGAGGTTTTTTGATTTTAAAATTATTGCACAAAATAATAATTTTGTGCAATAATTGATATTTTTATTTTTTTCTGCTATAATAAGCTTAATGAAAATATTCAGGAGTTTTTTTTATGACTAAAATAAAGTCCCCTTTAATTTTAAAAGATTATCTTTCCTACTTAAAATCTATTAGAGCCTTATCCGAAAAAACTATTAGTGAATATCATTATGACCTTATTAATTTTATTTCTTTTCAAATATTAAGAAAGGTTTATTTTGATGATAAAGAAAAATTTGATTATGATTTAAAAAAATCAAATATCGATTCTAATAAAATTTTCAACCAAGCTTTTATTAACGATATTAATATTCAGGATATGTATTCTTATATATCTTATTTGGATAACGAATTAAACGATAACACTTCTACTAGGTCAAGAAAAATTTCTGCTTTACGTTCTTTTTATAAATATTTACATCAAGAAATCGAAATTATTGATAATAATATAACAGAAAAATTAAGAAATCCAAAAATTCAAAAAAGACAACCTGTCTACCTCACTTTGAGTGAAACAGAACACTTACTTGAAATTGTTAGTCAAGAAAAAAATGAATTTTTAAGAAATAGAGATATGGCTATAGTTTTCACTTTTTTAACAACAGGCATGCGTCTTTCCGAACTTGTTAGTGTGGATTTAAAAGATATTAAAGATGATCATTTTTCAATTATTGGTAAAGGTAATAAAGAAAGAACTATATACCTAACTAAAAATTGCATAGATTTAATTGGAAATTATATAAAGATTAGGAAAAAATATTTAAAAGACAAAAAAATTGACGCTTTGTTTATATCTACTAGAAAACAAAGAATATCAAACAGGGCTGTTCAATCAACTGTTGAAAAATATTTAGAAAAAGCAGGTTTTGATACAAAAATCTATTCTACTCACAAACTAAGACATACAGCAGCAACTTTGATGTATAAGTATGGAAACGTGGATATAAGAGCCTTAAAAGATGTATTAGGACACGAAAGTGTATCAACCACTCAAATTTACACCCACTTGGATGATGAAGATTTGAAAAAGGCAGTAAACAAAAATCCTTTATCAAATTTAAAAATATAAAAAAATTCTTATCTATTAATATTAATTTTTCAAAGCTAGAATTTATAAAAAAATACTCAATCAATAACTAATTCTTATTGGTTGAGTATTTTTTAGTTTCATCACTTATTTTATGGAATTTATATCTAAAATTTTATTATCAATAAATTTTTCTAATACTTTCATCAAGGCAAGTTTTCCGTGGTATTTATTTAATCCGCCTTGCAAATAAACTGTGTATGGTTTTCTCAATGGCCCATCGCAAGATAATTCAGAAGTAGCTCCTTCTACAAAGCCTCCTGATGACATTATAACAGGGTCTTCATATCCTGGCATTTGGTCAGCTATCGGTGTTAAATTGGAATCTACGCTACAAGATTCTTGGATTGCTTTTGCAAATAATTCTAGTTTTTTACTAGAATGTAATTTTATAGCTTGGACTATATCGCTCCTTGGATCATCTAATTTTGGTATTATTTCATACCCTAAATCATCAAAAACTTTTGCGAAAAGAAGAGCAACTTTTATAGACTCAATTGTAGTTTTGCTTGAAAAATATAAACCTTGCAAGACATTTCGATTTGTTCCAAAGCTCAATCCTTCATCTTTTCCAATTCCAGGTGCTGTAAGGGTATTTGCACAGTATTCAATCAAATCTTTTTTGCCAGAAATATATCCGCCAGTTATTGCAATTCCACCACCAAGATTTTTAATTAAAGAGCCAGCAATTATATCTGCACCTATTTCTATAGGTTCTTTGATTTCTGTGAATTCCCCATAACAATTATCTACAAAAATAGTTACGTCTTTATTTATTTTTCGAATTTCAATAATTGCTTTTTCTATCTCACTAATACTAAAAGCTCTCCTATTTGTATATCCTGTTGATCTTTGAATCATTACAAGTTTTGTTTTATCATCTAATTTCTCTTTGATTTTTTCATATTGGATTTCTTGGTCATTTTTTAATTCTAATTTATCGTATTTAATTCCTTTTGAAAGCAAATTTCCTTTTTTATTTCCTTCAATTCCAATAACCTGTTGTAAAGTATCATAAGGATCTCCATTTATTGATAAAATTTTATCTCCATAATTTAAAAGAGAAAATAAAACCAAAGAAATAGCATGAGTGCCAGATACTATATTTGGTCTTACAAGAGAATCTTCTGATTTAAAGATTGAAGAAAAAATATTTTCAACTACTTCTCTACCAATATCTGCATATCCATATCCTGTTGCAGAGTTAAAATGAATAGCGGAAAGATTATTATCGCTAAAAGATTTTAAGACCTTTATTTGGTTATATTCACTTATCTTATCTAATTTTTTAAATTTATCTTCTAAATCTAGATCTATTTTTTCAATATAATTTTCAATCTTTGTATCAATTCCATATAATTTATTGTAAATCATAAGTCTCCTTTACAATTTTTTCCATATTTTCCAAGATTTTTTCATCCATATCCTCATCCCTATAAATTAAATGAGAAAAATCATATTTTAAATATTTTTTCATCCATGTGATTTGCCTTTTGGCATATCGTCTTGTATTTTTCTTGATTTCACTTCTTAGTTCATCATAAGAAACTTTATTTTCTTTATAAGGAAAAAATTCTTTATAACCTATAGCTTGTAATGACTTAGATAATGGACCTAGCTTATACTTTTTAGCTACAAAATCAAATTCATTTTCTAATCCGTCATTAATCATTTGGTCAACTCTAAGATTGATTTTTTCATAAAGTTTTGACCTATCCTTGTAGTTTATAAAAAACAATATAGGCTTTATATTTTTATTTAAATTTTTTAGACCTTTTCTTAATTCACTTGGTTTTTTTCCAGTTAATTTGTAAGTTTCAAAGGCTCTTATAATTCTTTGAGTTTCATTTGGATGATATTTTTTAGCTTCTATAGGATCAATTTCACAAAATTTTTCATACATATATTCATTTCCATACATTTGAAAATCTTTTGTAAGCTTATCCCTTAAATTTTCATCTTTTTTATTTGTTCCATAATTCATATCAAATAAAATTGAATCAATATAAAAACCCGTACCACCAGCCACAATAGGAATTTTATTTTTCGAATTGATTTCACTAATTAAATTTCTTGCCATATCCTTAAATTCTTGAACAGAATATTCTTCATTGGGATATTTTATATCAAACCCATAATGTTTTATGCCATCCATTTCGCTTTCTTTTATTTTGTTTGTTCCTATATCCATATCTTTATAAATTTGTTGGCTGTCAGCAGAAATAATTTCTCCATCAAATTTTTTGGCAAGTTTTATAGCAAAATCACTTTTACCACAAGCTGTAGGTCCTGTTACAATCAAAACTTTATCTATCAAAATATTTCTCCAATTCATCTTCTTCAATCATAATAATAGTCGATTTTCCATCGTAAGTTTTATATGGATTATCACACTTATTTAACTTATCTATTGTAGCCATAGCTTCTGATTTATTAATAATATCTCCTTTTCTAAAGACATTTTTGTTTATTAGCTTTGAAATTTTATTTAAAAATAAGTTTTCATTTTTCTCATCAATATCTAATAAATCATAGAAAAAATTATTATTTTCAGGTTCTTCAAATATTAAAGGAACAGCTCTAATTATCAATTTATCATAAGAAAATTCCTCAATATCAAAACCCATTTTTTTGAAAATTTCTTTTTTTTCAAGATATTTATTATATTCTTGAAGATTTACTTTAATAGTTTTTGATTCAATCAATTGTTGAGAAGAAATTTTTCCATTATTAAAATTTTCTACATATTTATCAAATTTAATTCTTTGATCAGCTCGTCTATTATCAAGGATTAAAATTTTATCATTATAAGAAAATAAAGAATATCTATTAAAAATTGAACACTTATAAGTTAGCTTATCAATTTTTAATTTTTTTACTATTCCAAGGCTTTTTATATTGTAGTCTATATTTTCGATTTTTTCATTTTTTTCTATAAAATTTAATTCCACACCACTAAAGAAATCTTCTTCCTTTTTTGCTTGGTCTTTTGTATCTGGATTTTTTTCAAAATTATAAGAATTTTCTTGCTCTTCTACCCTATTGTATGAATTTAAAATCTCGCTATAATCATCATAAAAATTCAATTCTTCTTTATTTTTTTCTAAAACTTTAACTTCCCTAATATTAATATTTTCATATAAGATTTTAGATACTTCATCTTCCAATAAATCAATTAACTCATTTTGATATGTGAATTTAATTTCTTTTTTGTTAGGATGAATATTTACATCAATATTGTTAGAATTTGTTTCTATAAAGATAAAAAAAGCCGGAAATCTTTGGCTTGGAATAAGTGTTCTATATTCATTTTCGATAGCCTTGCTTATATCCTCATTTTCAATAAGCCTATTATTTACAAAAATATATTGAAAAGACCTATTTCCCCTATAATAATTAACTTTTGAAATAAATCCTTTAATTTTATAAAGAGAATTTTGAATTTCTATCTTGATAAGATTGTCTTTTAGATTCTCATCCAACAATTCAATAATTTTATTATCCATATCTTGGTCTTTTAATGTATGAAAAATCAACCTATTATCTTTTATAAATTTAAATGAAACATTTTTATAGCCAAGAGCTAATGCTTGCATTATTTTTGCTATTTTATTTGATTCATTTATATCAGATGATAAAAATTTACGTCTTACAGGAAGATTTGAAAATAAATCATAAACTTCTATGCTTGTCCCCATATTTGTAGCTATAGAATTGTATGACTTTATATTTCCATTTTCAAAAATCAATTCTTTGCCTAGATTTTGATTTTTTGTTTTTGAAATTGCTTTTATATTTGCACAAGCAACAATTGATGATAAGGCCTCGCCCCTAAAACCAAGAGTAAACAAATCGTATAAATCTGAGAAGTCTTTAATTTTTGAAGTTGCATGTCTTTTAAAGGCTCTTTTAAAATCATCCTCATCAATTCCTATGCCATCATCTGTAACTCTTATATAAGATTTTCCGCCATTTTTTATTTCTACAGCTATATTTTTGGCATTTGCATCTATTGAGTTTTCTACTAATTCTTTTACTATAGAAACAGGAGATTCTATAACTTCTCCTGCTGCTATTTTTTCTATTGTTTTTTTGTCAAGTTCTATGATTTTCATCATATCTCCTTTATATTATCAATAAGCTTATTAAGAATATTTATTGCTTCTAATGGGGTTAATTCATTTATATTTATCAAATTTACTTTATTTTTCAATTCATCAATTTTAATTTTATTCAAATCATCTATAGAAGATTTTATTATTTTGTTATTATCTTTGAATATCTCATCACTTTCATCAAGTTTATTCATAAACACTTTTGCATTTTCTATTAAATCTAATGGTAAGCCAGACATTCTAGCAACTTCAATTCCGTAAGACCTATCAGATTTTCCTCTAGAAATTTTTCTCAAAAAAACTAAGCTATCATTTTCTTCTAAAATATCTATTTTTAAATTGATTACATTATCCAATTTATTTTCAAGAACTGTCAATTCATGAAAATGCGTAGCAAAAACTGTTTTAGCCTTCTTCTTTTTGCTTAAATAATCAACCAAGCTCATAGCTATTGATAAACCATCATCAGAGCTTGTCCCCCTCCCTACTTCATCTAAAATAATGAAGGACTTGTCGGTTGAATTTTTTAATATATTACTTACTTCATTCATCTCAAGCATAAAGGTTGACTCGCCTTTTGAAATATTATCGCTAGCTCCAATTCTAGTAAATACCTTATCACAAATACAAATATTTGCCTTTTCGCAAGGAACAAAAGAACCCATTTGAGCAAGAATTATAATTATAGCCATTTGTCGCATATAAGTAGATTTTCCTGCCATATTTGGTCCTGTAATTATTTGAATTAGATTATTACTTTCTCCGATGTCTGTATCATTTGAAATAAACTCATTTTCTTTAAGTTTTTTTTCAATAACAGGATGTCTGCCGTTTTTAATTTTTATAATATTATCTGTAGTAATTTTAGGTTTACAATAGTTATTTTCCCTAGCAAGTTTTGACAATGCATTTATAGAATCTATAATTGAAATTAATTTTGATAAGTATTGGAGTTTTTTAGTATTATCCAATATAAATTCTCTTATTTGACAAAAAATTTCATACTCAAGATTATTTATCCTATCGCTAGATCCCAAAATCAAATTTGAAAGCTCCTCAAGTCTTTCTGTAGTATATCTTTCTCGATTAATTAAAGTTTGTTTTCTTATATAAGTATCAGGAACTAAGTCTAAATTTGATTTAGTTATCTCTATTGAATATCCATTATTTTTATTGTAATTTATTTTTAATTTGTTTATGCCTGTCTTTTCTTTTTGTTCATTTTCATAAGCGATCAAATCATTTTCTGCTGACAAAGAATCTTTTTTTAACTTATCCAAATCATCATTGAAACCTTCTTTGATAATTTCTCCTTCAGTAATTAAAACAGGTGGGTCATCAACAATAGATTTATCTAAAATATCATAAATATTGGAAACATCTGGAAGATTTTTTGAAAAAGAAATAATATCTTTATTATCAAGTCCTGCCAAAAATTTCTTAAATTCTGGAATATTTCTTATTGAAGTTTTCAAGGAAATAAAATCTCTTGCATTAGCTCTTTGATAAGAAATTTTTCCAATAATTCTTTCTAAATCAAATATATCATCCAAAAAATATGAAACCTTATTTGATAAATCAGGGTTTAAAAAGAAAAATTCGACTAAATCTAGACGTTTATCAATTTTTTCTTTTTCTATTAAAGGTCTTTCAAGCCACATATTTAAAAGCCTTGAACCCATAACAGTATCAGCTTTGTCAATCAATTTAAATAAAGAATTATCCTTACCTTTTTTATCAATATTTGAATGTAGTTCAAGATTTCTTCGTGTATTTGCGTCTAATTGCATATAAGATGCAATATCTAAAATTTCAATATCATTTATATGAGCTAATTTTTCCTTGTGATAACTATAAATATAATCCAATAAATTTGAAATAGCTATTAAAGAAATTCTCATATTTTCTATTTTTTTGAAATTTTCTACTCCCAAATTTTTATATACATTTTCACTTAAACTTTCATAGTCCTTGCTATCGTCAATTTTATTTATAAGGATTTCTTTATTTAAGTTTAGATATTTTAAAACTTTTTTATTAGAAAAATTTGAATTTATGATTAATTCTGATGGAGAAATTTTTTCTATTTCATCTATTAATTTGTTTGCACTAATGCTTTGATTATTTCTTATTTCAAAAGCCATTAATTTACCAGTTGAAATATCTGAAAAACAAGCACCAATTCCATATTTATTTTCATATATTGAAAGTAAAAAATTATTTTCTTTTTTATCAAGCGATTCCAAATCTATTATTGTACCTGGACTTATAACTCTTGTTATAGCTCTTTTTACAAGGCCTTTTGCCATTTTTGGATCTTCTACTTGATCACACAAGGCTATTTTAAATCCATTTTGAACTAATTTATTTATATATGTATCAATAACATGATGAGGAACTCCACACATAGGTGCTCTTTTGTCATGACCACATTCTTTTCCAGTCAAAGCTAATTGGAGATTTTTGCTAATAATTATAGCATCATCAAAAAAAGCCTCGTAGAAATCTCCGACTCTATAAAGTAAAAGAGAATCTTCAAAGTTTTTTTTGACATCCACATAGTGCCTTAACATAGGGGTTAATTTATCATATTTAAAATCTGAATTCATATAATCACATCCTTTGATTATTATAACATATAGGAAAATTCATATAAAAGAAATAACCCATGATAAATCATGAGTTATTTAATATTTATTGATTGAATATTTTTTATCCATTTACTTGAATCTTTTTCTTGCTTGTCAACTATAAAAAATATGCCCAATTTTTTATCATAGTCCATATTAGCCTTATTATTGATTTTATAAACTAATAAAACTCTGTTTACTTCAAGAGCAGTTTCCATACTCATATTTGTAGTATGTCCATACCCATCCGAAAACTCAACTGTATTATTCAAATTAGGATTAATACTTTCTTTGTTTAGGATTTTTTCAATCGATACACCCACAAGTTTAAATTCCTCTCCCTTAGGAGTAGTAAATTTCATTTCGTTTTTTCCCATTTTTCTTATATCTTTCAAAGACAAGGAATCTATTTCGCTATCATTATTTTTAACTACAACAATTTCATTATCATAATTAGATAATGACTTATTAGAAATATAACTTGCTAGCTTTGAAAATAAAAAAATCGAAATCAATAAGACTATTATAAGTAAAACAAGATTGTATTTATTTTTATTATAAAGTTTTGAAATATTGTTATTTTTATTATTTCTCATTATTTTCCGGTTGAACCGAATCCACCTTCTCCTCTTTCACTTTCACATAAGTCATCAACTTTTTGAATTTCAACTTTTTCATAAGGTTGAACTACCATTTGAGCCAATCTTTCATTTTTTTTGATAACTTGTTCATTTTTCCCAAAATTAAAAAAAAATAATTTTATCTCTCCCCTATAATCACTATCTATAATTCCTGTAGAATTAGCAAGCATTAATTGTCTTTTAACACCTGTTGATGACCTAGGATAAATAGCAACAAAAAAGCCTTCTGGAATTTCTATTTTTAAATCAGTAGGAACTTTGCCTACTTCTCCTGGCTTTATTATAATTTCTTCTTCATTTGAAGAATATATGTCCATACCAGCTGAATAAAAAGTTTTATATTCTGGTAATATATTATTAGTTTTTATTTTTAAAATTTTTTTAGTCATAATTTCTCCTATCTAATCGTCTTTTATATTTTATCATATATCAAAAGAAATTTGAATTAAAAATACCAGTATAATTAAATATTCTAAGGGTGTATAATTAATTTATAGGAGGATAAAATGGAAAAAATAAAAAACAGATTTTTAAAATATATTGCAATAGATACAAGAAGTGACGAATCAAAAGCAAATTTGATAAAACCAACAAGCAAAGGTCAATTAGAATTAGGTAAAATTTTAAAAGAAGAATTGAATGATTTAGGTCTTGATGCCTATATAAATGAAGAAGGATTTGTTTTTTCATGCCTAAAAGCAAATACAGATAAAATCTTACCAAAAGTAGGATTCATTGCTCACATGGATACTTCTCCAGAAATGCCAGGAGGAATAAAAAATCCACAAATTATTAAATATGAAGGTGGAGATATAAAACTAAAAGAAAATATATTTATAAAAGAAAAAGATTTTCCATTTTTAAAATATTTAAAAGGAAAAACTTTAATTACAACAAATGGAGAAATGTTATTAGGAGCTGACGACAAGGCAGGAATTGCTGCAATACTGGATGCCATAGAATTTCTTATAAATAATCCACAAATAGAGCATGGAGATATAAAAATTGCTTTTACACCAGATGAAGAAATCGGCACAGGATGCGATAGCTTTGATGTTGATTATTTTGATGCAGATTTTGCCTATACCTTAGATGGAGGACGACTTGGCGAATTAGAATATGAATCATTTAATGCAGCAGAAGCAAAAATTTCAATAAAAGGCAAATCTGTCCATCCAGGTACTGCAAAAAACACAATGATTAACTCTATAAGCGTTGCAAAAGAGTTAGATGATTTATTAGGTCAAGTTCAAAGACCAGAGCATACAGAAGGCTATGAGGGCTTCTATCATATGATTTCAATTGATGGAAGTATAGAAGATACTAATTTAGTCTATATAATAAGAGATTTTGATAAGGAAAAATTCGAAAAAATGAAAAAATTCCTAAATGATTGTGTGAATTTCTTAAATTCAAAATACGGCAATATTATAAAAATAGAAATGAGCGACACTTACTATAATATGGGTGATGTTTTAAAAAATCATAAAGAAATAATAGATTATGCAAAAAATGCTATGGAAAATTTAGGAATAAAAGTAATAACACAACCTATTAGAGGCGGAACTGATGGTTCAAAATTATCATTTATGAATCTTCCATGCCCAAATTTATTTACAGGCGGTTATAATTTCCATGGTATTTATGAATTGATACCTATTGAAGATATGAAAAAAGCATCTGAAACAATTGTAGAAATTATAAAAGAAATATCAAAAAAATAAAATGGTTAAATTTATTCAATTGGGTATAGTAATAGTAAGATTCTAATTTTAAAATTTAAAGGAGATTAAAATGACTGACGAAAACAGAATAAGCAATGACAACCAATACAGAGGAGACAAAGAACTTGATAAAAAATTAAGAGATGAAAATAAAGCTGATGGTAGCGAATCTCTAGATAAAAAACATACTGCAGATCAAGAAAATTTAAGAAGTATAACTGATGAAGCTGATACCAACTCAAACGTTGGAGCAGAAGCAAGAAGAACAAGATCAGATTTTTCTGAAAATCCATCAAAAGATAAGTAAATTTAAAGGCTGTAAAATAATTACAGCCTTTTTTTGTATTTTATCTAAAATTTTATTATTACCATTTAATTTATCTAGAAAATATCCTATTTTTTCAATGTAATTAATCCTGAGCATTCAGAAAATTTTTCAAATTTCAATTTAGGAAAATAAGACCTAAATTCATCCACAACAAAATAAATCTCATCATTATCCCACTGAGCATAAGATTCTTTCATACATTTATCATGTAAAGAACGAGATAGAAAAGCTATATCTCCAATATATACACAACCCCCATCATATAATTGTTCTAGTAATTTTTTCAAAAATATAACTTTTTTCTCATTAGTTAGATGATGAAGTGAATATGTAGCAATTATTGCATTATATTTATGTTCTAACAAGGGATTAACCAAGCCCTTAGAAATATCTCCATAAAAAAGCTTCGCATTAGGCATTTTATTTTGTGCTATTTCTATCATTCTTTTAGAAAAATCTTGCCCATAGATTTTATAGCCATGATCATATAACTTAGATATTAGAGTTCCTGTACCAAATCCAATGTCTAAAATATTTCTATAAGATTCACTTAATATCCTATTATATATTTCATTAAGTATCTTTTTATATCCTGCAAAAGGATATGAACCATTATTATCAGATATTTCAACGCTTTGGTCATAATCATCAGCCCACAAATCAAAACCTTTATTACTTAACAATTCATCCTCCAAATTAGTTAATTCAAATTACTATCTTGATTATACCAATTTTAATAAATAATTAAAATTTAATAATTTTCTCTTTGAAATAAAAAATCCTCCTGATTAGTTTTGTTAATCCTAATCAGAAGGTGCTTGCAAAAATTTTATATGATTTAAAAAATCATTTAAAATTTAAAGTTATTCATCAATTTTACGTCTTACCATATCTCCCTTTTTTAAATCATGATCTATTTTAATATAAACTATTTGTTTTGCCTTGTTGGCTACTTCTATATCATTTCCTTTGGAATCTTTCATATTTTCAATTTTAAGTTTTATAAAGTCTGGACTATCTCCAAAAATTTCGACTTCATCTCCCAAAACAAACCTATTTCTTTCTTCTAGTTTTGCAATTTTATTTTCTTTGTCATAATCTAAAACCACAGCAATAAAATCATAATTTCTAATGTATGAAGAATTTTCATAAATTTGAGAAGAAGAATCTGCTTTATTATAGAAAAATCCTTTTGTAAAATGTCTATGGCTAGCTTTTTTTATTTCATCCATATATTTTTTAGCAATTTCTTTATTATAAACTCCATTATAGTATGCATCAATTGCTTGTCTGTAGCTTCTAATAACTGTTGCAACATAAAAGACGGTTTTCATTCTTCCTTCAATTTTAAATGAATCAACTCCTGCCTCTATTAGTTTATCAATTTCATCTATTAGGCATAAATCTTTGGAATTCATAATAAATGTTCCATTTTCATCTTCGCCTATAGGATAATATTCGCCCGGTCTTTTTTCTTCTTGTAGGGCATATTTCCACCTGCAAGCATGGGCACAATCTCCTCTATTTGCATCTCTTCCTGTCATGTAATTACTTAATAAACATCTTCCAGAATACGAAATACACATAGCTCCGTGAATAAAACATTCAATTTCTAAATCTTTTGGAACATTTTTTCTAATTTCTATTATTTCATCAAGTGATAATTCTCTTGCAAGTATAACTCTTTTTGCACCGAGTTTATACCAAAAATTAATTGTGTGAGAATTAGTTACAGATGCTTGAGTTGAAATGTGTAAATCTATATTAGAATTTTCTTTTGCTATATTAAAAATACCAGGATCTGAAATTATTAAAGCATCTACCCCAATTTTTTCAAGATATTTGATGTATTCTACAATTCCCTCAAGATCATTATCATGAGGAACTATATTCATAGTAATATGACATCTAACTCCATGTTCATGAGCATAATCAACTGCTTCTTTAAGTTCATCTTTATCAAAATTTTTTGAATTTTTTCTAAGACCAAAATTATTTCCAGCCATATAAACAGCATTTGCTCCAAATTTTATAGCTGCTTTTAATTTTTCCATATCTCCAGCTGGTGCTAATAATTCTACTTTATCTTTCATCAACTCTCCTTGTCGTTAAACTAATACCATCGCCTATTGGTATTATACTTGTTACATAATCGTCTAAATTTGTAATATGAGATAAAAATTTTCTCAAATTTTTAACCATAGTTATGTGTCGTCTATTAATTAAATCATCGTTTGTAATTTCTCCCCTAAAGAGAATATTATCACAAACAATAAGTCCGTTTTCATTTAATAATTTTAATGATTCATTAAAATAATATTCATATTGTGATTTATTTGCATCTATAAAAACAAAATCAAAGCCTTGATTAAAATTATTCAAGGCTTTTTTTGCATCCATATTTATTAAATTTATTTTTTTATTATATTTAGAAAAATTAGCTTTTGCTATTTCTGATATTTCTTTACTCTTTTCAATTGTAGTAATATTTGCATTAGAATATTTAGAAAAAAGTAATGAAGAATAGCCAATAGCTGTTCCAATTTCTAGAATATTTTTAGGTTTTGAAATTGAAATTAAAGTTTTAAGAAATTCTTTCGTTTCTAATTTCATTATAGGAATATTATTTTCAATTCCGTAATTTCTTAATTCAATAAAATCTTCATCAATATAAATATTATTTAAATAATCAACTATATGATTATAATTAATATTCATTGCTATCAACTTCTGTTAAAACTGGTAAAATCATAGGATCTCTTCCAGTTTGATTATAAATATATGATTTCAATGCTTCTCTTATTTGATATTTAATTTGACTAATAGCATGAATATCTTTTTTTTCACATTTTTTCATTGTTCTCATTACAATATCTTTTGAATTTTCAATAAGATCTTGATTTTCTTTTACATAAATAAATCCTCTTGAAACAATTTCAGGATTTGATAAAACTCTTTGTGTATGTTTTTCAATTGTTAAACTTACAACTAAAAGTCCATCTTCAGAAAGATGTTTTCTATCTTTAAGAACAATATTTCCAACATCGCCAATACCGGAACCATCTACTAGAACATTTCCTGCTTGAACTTTACCATTAATTCTGGCAGATTTTTTGGTAAATTCAAAAACATCTCCATTTTGACCGACTAAAATATTTTCTTTATTCAATCCCATATCCATAGCTATTTCCATGTGCTTTTTTAATTGGCGTGGTTCGCCGTGAGCTGGGATAAAATATTTTGGTGTTGTTAATTGGTGCATTAATTTAATTTCTTCTTGGCAAGCATGACCTGATGCATGAACTTTTGCCAAAGAATCATATATAATATCACAACCAATTTTTGTTAAATTATTAATTGTATTATTAATTGGCATTTCATTACCAGGAATTGCTGATGATGATAGTATAACTGTATCTGAAGAATTTAAATGAACTTGCTTATGTTCATTATTTGCCATTCTTGTCAATGCAGATAGTGGTTCTCCTTGAGTTCCAGTTGACAAGACAACAATTTGATCATCAGAATAATCTTTAATATTTTTCATATCTATTAGAGTGTTACTTCTAATTTTCAAATATCCTAATGAACTTGCAATTTTTACGTTATTTATCATAGATCTTCCAGATAAAACTACTTTTTTATTATATTTTTCAGCAGCAAATATTACTTGTTGTACCCTATGAAGGTTTGACGCAAAAGTTGCTACAATTATTCTACCTGGTGCTTGTCCAAATAAATTAATAAAAGTTTCTCCTACTTCTTTCTCACTCATTGAACTTCCTTCTATTTCTACATTTGTAGAATCAGAAAAAAGACATAATAATCCCTTTCTTCCTAAAGAAGCAAGCTTTTGTATATCAGTAGGTTCGCCATCTATAGGCGTAAAATCCATTTTAAAATCACCAGTAAATAATATAGTTCCTATTGGAGATTTTACGGCTATTGCGCAAGAATCTGGAATTGAGTGACTTACTCTGATAAATTCTGCACTTAAATTTCCAACTTTTACTGTATTATTGACATTAACCATCTTTAATCTATTAGGATTAAGTCCATGTTCTTTAAATTTATTTTCTAATAATCCTTTTGTAAGTTTTGAACAATAAACATTAGTGTCTACTGTTTTTAAAAGGTATGCAATTCCCCCAATATGATCTTCATGACCATGAGTTATGAATATACCTTTTAACTTATCTTTATTTTCTTCAACATAGGTAAAATCTGGTATTACTATATCTACACCTAACATATCCTCATCTGGAAAAGTTAAGCCACAATCTATCATAATCATTTCATTTTTATATTCGACAATTGTGCAGTTTTTACCTATTTCTCCAAGTCCTCCTAATGGGATGACTTTTAGTTTATTTTGCATTCTCATTTTTACTCCTTAAATCATCTTCACATTCGGAGCAAATACCATATATTCTTAAAGAATAATAATCCAATTCAAAGTTATATTTATCTTTTAAATTTTTTGCTAATTTTTCATTATCTAATATTTTCTCTTCAACAATTTTTCCACAATTAGTACAAATTAAATGGTCATGGTGTGCATCTTTTTGACTAATAAGCTCATAAGTATTCACAGAATCTGTAAATTCTTGCTTATTAACAATTCCCAAATCTTCAAAAATATTAAGAGTTCTATAAACAGTTGCTATACCAACTTGTTTATTATCTTCATGTACTATAGAAAACAACTCTTCTGGTGTCAAATGTTTTGAATTAGAATTTTTAAGAGCATTGAAAATTATTTGTCTTTGTTTTGTAAATTTATGACCATTTTTTTCAAATACTTTTTTTAACTGTTCAATGTTCATTTTCATCTTCTTTCATTTCTTCATATATTTTTACAATTTCGTCTAATTCTTTATTATTATCGATTGCCTTAAAGCTAACAGAATCTTTACTTTTTATCATTTCAAAAATCAAAATAAAATCTTCATCTATTGGCTCTAAAGCAGCATAATCTTTATCGTCTACTCCGAATGTATCTATCAAATTAAATTCGACTTCGTTATTATTTTCATCTGTTAAAATTATCTTATCCATTATTTCTCCCATCCAAATAGGTCTGTAAAATAAAAGAGGCAGCAATTTTATCTACGTATTTTTTTCTATCTTTTAGATTAACATTCATATCCATCAAGACCTGATCTGATTGTATAGTAGTCATTCTTTCATCCTGATATTTAATTTCAATATCAGTGGATTTTTTTAATAAATCGACAAAAGAAATCACCTTCATGGCTTGAGGTCCTAAGGTGTTATTCATATTTTTTGGAAGTCCAATAATTATTAAATTTACTTCTTTTTCATTAATTATTTCAATTAATTTTTCAATATCTAAACTTGCTTTTTTTCTTTTAATTGTAATATAGGCTTGGGCAGTGATAAAAAACGGATCGCTTAATGCGACTCCGATTGTTTTATCACCCAAGTCTAATCCCATAATTCTACTCATTAATATAATATTTTAATATTTCTTCTAGAATAGTATCTCTATCAACTTGTCTTATCAATTTTCTAGCATTTTTGTGTCCTGTAATATAAGTAGGATCTCCACTAATTAAATATCCAATGATTTGATTTGTAGGTTTATATCCTTTTTCTTCTAAAGCATTATAAACTTCTGTAATAATTTCTCTTATATCAACTTTTTTCTCATCTTGTGGATCGAAACGCATAGTTTCATTGAAGTTTTTGTCTGACATAATTTCTCCTTATATTAAATCATAAACTTTTTCTAAAGCTTCATCTAGTTTAGAAATATCTTTACCTCCAGCTTGAGCGAAATTTTTCTTTCCTCCACCGTTTCCACCTGTTATTTTACTAACTTCTTTGACAATTTTTCCTGCATTGTATTTATCTGTTAATGAATCAGAAACAGATGCTGTAAAGATTATTTTATTATCTTTTACAGTAGCAAATACAATTATTAAATCTTTGTATTTGTCTTTTATTCTGTTTTCAAAATTTCTCAATGTATCAAGATCTTCATTATCAAATTTGTGAACTAAAAGATTTATACCATTAATATCCTTAACTTCACTTTCCATATCTTTATAAATATCTTTTTCATTGAATTCCTTTAGCTTTTGAATGTCATCTTTGAGCTCTTTTATTTCTTCATTTAAAGATTTAGCTCTTGACAATAGATTTTTATGGTTTGATTTTAATTCATCGGAAATCGAGTTAATTAATTCTATATTTTTATTTAAATATTCATAAACTTTTTTTCCTGTTATAGCCTCAATTCTTCTTATGCCTGAAGCTGCAGATGATTCTTGAATTATTTTAAACATTAAAATCTCAGATGAATTGTTTACATGACATCCACCACATAATTCTTTTGAATAATCAGAAACTGAAACAACTCTAACCATATCTTTATATTTATCTTCAAATAAACCTATAGCTCCAAGTTTTTCTGATTCTTTATAAGACATAATTTCTTTTTTTACAGGTAATTGTTCTCTGATTTTTTCATTTACTTCATCTTCTATTTTCTTGATTTCATCCTTAGTTAAAGCATTTGGATAAGTAAAATCAAATCTTAATTTATATTCATCTACTAATGATCCAGCTTGTTTAACTTCATCACTTAATAAATTTCTCAAAGCTTGATCTAGTAAATGTGTTGCAGTGTGGTTTCTTGTTATATCTAATCTTCTTTGTTTATTAACTTTAAATAATGCATTACAAGATTCTAACTTACCTTCTTCAACTTCAACATAATGAAGTATAACATCTTTTTTCTTTTGTACATTATAAACTTTTGCTTTTGCATCATCTGTGATAATAAATCCTGTATCAGCTACTTGTCCGCCACCTTCTGCATAAAAAGAAGTCTTATCACTTACAATTATACCCTTATGACCTTTTTTTATAAAGTTTACTTTTTCTTTATTATCAAATAAGCCAATAATGTTTGCATTTATTTCAAAATTTTCATAACCTACAAATTCTGTTTGTTTAAATTCATCTACATTTATCGATTCAAGAGACCAACCCGCATCAGATTTTCTTGCATTTCTTGCAAGATTTCTTTGATTTTCCATATATTCATCAAATTCTTTTGTATCAACTTTTAAATCATTTTCGTCAAGAATTTCTTTTGTCAAATCTAAAGGAAAACCATAAGTATCATACAACTTAAATGCATCTTTACCTCTAAGTATATCTTTATTATTTTCTTTTAATTCTTTAATATAAGAATTTAAAATATCCAGACCACTGTCAATTGTTTTTTGGAAATTTTCTTCTTCTTTTTCTATAATATTAATAATTTTTTCTCTATTTTTTGTAAGTTCATCATACTCAACTTTATAAGAATCAATAACGCAATCAACAATAGATGATAAAAATTCTCCTTCAATTCCTAATAGTTTTCCATGTCTAAATGCTCTTCTTATTAGTCTTCTTAAAACATATCCTCTTTTTTCATTTGAAGGTTGAATGCCGTCTGATACCATAAAAGTCATAGCTTTAGCGTGATCTGCAATAACTCTTATAGAAATATCATCTTTTTTATTTTCCTTGTATTTTTTATTTGATAATTCTTCAATTTCTTTGATAATATTTTGGTTTACATCAACCTCAAAAATATTGTCTTTATTTTGAAGAACCATTGCCATTCTTTCAAGTCCCATTCCTGTATCAATATTTGGATGAGCTAATGGTATATATTCCTTATTTGCGTTTTTATTAAATTGAGTGAAAACTAAGTTCCAAACTTCCATAAACCTATCTGAATCATCATTTCCTGGTTTATTATCATTTTCATCAACAGCTTTTTCTATACCTCTGTCAACAAAAATTTCTGAATCCGGCCCACATGGACCTACTTCTAATTCCCAAAAATTATCTTCTTTTCCAAATCTTAAAATTCTATCTTTGGCAATTCCTATTTCATCATGCCAAATATCAAATGCTTCGTCATCATTTTCATAAACTGAAACCCACAAAAGATTTTTATCAATTTCAAGATTAACTGTTAAAAATTCGTATGCCCAATGTATAGCTTCTCTCTTAAAATAATCTCCAAAAGAAAAATTGCCAAGCATTTCAAAAAAAGTTCCATGCCTTTCAGTTATTCCAACTCTTTCAATATCTCCAGTCCTTATACATCTTTGTGAAGATGTAGCTCTGTTATTTTTCATTTTCTTTTCGCCAGTAAAATATTTTTTTAATGGTGCCATACCAGCATTGATTAAAAGTAATGATTCATCATCTTCTGGTATTAAAGAAAATGATTTTAATACTGTATGATTTTTTTTAGAGCCAAAAAAATTTAAATATTCTTTTCTAAGTTCGTTCATTCCTAGTTTTCTCATAATTTTCTCCTATTTATAGTTTTTCATTAACCATATCTTTTATAGTTATTGAATTAACTGCCTTGTTGATAGCATCATCAATTTTTGCAAAAACATAATAAGCTTCACATTCCGAATTATTACAGTTATTTCTATCAGCTACACATTCACTTGAGGTCATTTCGCCTTCCAATACTCTCAAAACATCTCCAACTGTAATTTCACTTGAATTTCTAGAAAGTTTGTAACCTCCCTTAGCGCCTCTTGCTGATATTACTAAATTATTTCTTTTTAGTATTCTTATTAATTGTTCTAAGTAATTTTCTGGCAACTTTAAGGCATTAGAAATATCAGAAACTGAAATATATCCATTATCTTCATTTTCTGCTAAATAATGTATAGCTCTAAGTCCATACCTACCTCTAGTTGATAATTTCATATTTACTCCTCAATCTATTACTATCATATCTTTCATCGCTTCAAAATACTTATCCCCAATGCCAGATACATTTTTAATATCTTCAATCTTATTAAATTTGTTTTTTTCTCTATATTCAATAATAGCTTGCGCTCTTTTTTCTCCAATATTTGGCAAAGTCATCAACTGAGCCTTATCAGCTTTGTTAATATTAACTTTTTTATCGTCAATTTTTTCAACGGGACTAATAAGTTGATTTGTAGAAACTTCCACATCATTATTTTTGTCATTGATGTTTGGAATTATTATTCTCATTTGGTCTTCAAGCTTTAATGCCAAATTTATTTTATCAATATCAGCGTTTTCAGTAAGCCCTCCCGCATCATTTACTAAATCCTCTAATCTATAATCTTCATTTATTTGATAAACTCCAGGCTTATTAATTTCACCACTAATATGTACTTTTTTAATAGTATTTTTAGATTTAGAATTTAGTTTATTATCATCATTATTTTTCTTATCATCAGTTGATTTCATTTCAATTGACAAGCCTTGTTTTTCAAATACAAGCTCATCATTATTTCGACTTGAAACAAAATTTCGAGATATAACAATAACAATTCCAATTATCAAAGCAATGATAATCTTATCTTTTTTATCAGTTTCCATAAAATACCTCTATTAAACGATAATTTATGACTCCCATAAATCTTCTATATTATAAAATTCTCTTTGATTTGATGAAAATATATGAACTATCACTTCTCCACAGTCCATTAATATCCATTTTCCTTCTCTCAATCCTTCGATAGATAAAACATCAAATCCTTCTTTTTTAAGATTTTCCTCAATATATTCTATTAAAGCTTTATTTTGATTAATTGAATTTCCAGTAGCAAGTACAAAATAATCTGCTATTGAAGATTTATTTTCAAGATCAATAACTTTAATATCATAAGCTTGTTTATCTTCTAAAGTTTTTACTACAATATCTAATTTACCCATTTTTCTCCCTTAATAAATAATTTCTTGCTTTTATAGTCAAAGGAAATATTACCATCTTCCTATCAACCAGTGACTTTATAGTTCCATCTAAGCTAAATAAAACAGCATCATCCAAATTTTTAAAGGCTAACTCTCTTAATTTATCTACACCTTCATAATTTCTATTTTCTTCGCAAGCATCTGCAAGAAAAATTATTTTTTCAAAATCAGTCATATTTTCTTTTCCAGTAGTATGATATTTAATTGCATTTAAAATTTCTTCATCATCTACTCCATATTCATATTTAGCAACAATAGGTCCTAAAAATGAATGTAAAATTGCTTTATTAGAAATAATTTCATTTGAAAAATCACAATATTTCTTATACTTATCTAAATAATATTTTTCATTATATTTTGCACAATCGTGTAATAAAGCTGCTGTTTTTATTTTCTCAATATCTATATTTTTATTGATTTTTAAAGCCATATCCTTAACTCTGATTACATGATTAAATCTTTTTTCTCCAATATCATTTTTAAGCTTGTCTTTATATTTAGAAAAATCAAACATACAATTTCTCCTCTTTAATGATATTTATAACTTCATCATTTACCAAATATCTGATACTTTTATTTTCTTTTACTAAGTTTCTTATCAAAGTTGATGAAATATCTAAAGCCATATTATCAATTAGGTATATATTTTTATTATACTTTCTTACTTGATTTATTTTAGATATAAGTGAAAAATTTTTATTGCTATACCTTTTAAAAATAATCAAATTTTCTTTTAATATTTCTTTGTAATTTTTCCATTTTTCAATGTCAAGAAAAGAATCTTCGCCCATTATAAAGAAAAATTCATCATTGGGATAAGATTTTTTAAAATAATTAATAGTATTAAAGGTATAGTGAATTTCATTATCTCTATAATCATAATCATTTATTTCAAGTTTTGGATTGTCTTTTATAGCTTCATTTACCATTTTTAGCCTTAAATTTAAGGCTGTTTTTTTATTTTCTAATTTGTGTGGTGGATTTGAATTTGGAAGAACATATATTTTATCCAAATCCAAATTATTAATCACATTTTCCATCAATATCATATGCCCAATATGAATTGGGTCAAATGTACCACCAAATAGACCAATTTTCATTATAAATCTATCTTTTTATTTTTCTTGCTTTCTCTATATATGGTAAAAATATTACCTAAATGAGAAACAAATTCACAATTTAATTTTTCAATAACTTCATCAACAATTTCATCATTATCGTCTAAGTTATTATTTAGTATTTTTATTTTTATAAGCTCTCTTTTTTCCAAAGCCTCATCAATTGAAGTAATTACTTCATCAGTTAATGAATTTTTTCCTATATTAACAATTGGCTTTAAATCATGAGCTAAAGATTTTAGATATGATCTTTCTTTTCCTGAAATCATTTTATCTCCTATTCATAATAATCAAAAACTATATCTCCTATAGCAACAGAATCTCCTTCTTGGATTCCCATTTCTACAAATTTTTCAAAAACACCCATTTCTCTTAGATTTTTTTCAAAATACATACGACTATCATAATCATCTAAGTTAACTTTTTCTAAAAGCTTATCGATTCTATATCCGTTGCAAACATAAATCCCATCTTCTATTTCAAAGTTTAATTCATCACTTGCAATTGACTTATCATAAAATTCTTCAAGATAAGCTTCATCGACTTTTTCATCAAGATCGTATTGTTCATCTTCAAAATTATATAAAACTCTTGAAACTTCATCAATCAAATCTTTTATGCCATTTGTTGTAGCTGCCGAAATTCTAAAAATTTTATATTTATCTGAGTATTTTTCTTCAAACTTTTTATAATTTTCATTAAAATCTAAGTCTGATTTATTAAGAGCAACTATTTGATATTTGTTATAAAGATTTTCATCAAATAATTTTAATTCCTTATTTATAAGCTCAAAATCTTCAATAGGATCTCGTCCTTCAAAACCTGAAATATCTACTAAATGAACAAGAATTTTACATCTTTGAACGTGTTTTAAAAAATCATGGCCAAGACCTAAGCCTTCATTGGCACCCTCTATTAGTCCTGGAATATCAGCAACTATAAAAGATCTTTCTTTATCAATTTTAACAACTCCTAGATTTGGATCAAGAGTTGTAAAATGGTAATTTGCAATTTTTGGTTTTGCTTTAGAAATGACAGAAATCAAGGTTGATTTTCCTACATTTGGAAGTCCAACCAAACCAACATCAGCCAAAATTTTAAGCTCAAGGCTTATAGTTATTTTTTGACCTTCTTTTCCTTTTTGAGCAAAACGTGGAGCTTGTCTTGTGGAAGATTTGTAATGAACATTTCCTTTTCCACCTTTGCCACCTTTCGCTATTAGAAATTCTTCTCCATTTTTTTTCAAATCTTTTATAATTTTTCCGCTTGTACTTTCTCTAACGATTGTTCCAACTGGTACATATAAATAAAGATCTTCTCCTTTTTTTCCAAATCTTTTTTTACCCATACCGTCTTCGCCGTTTGTTGCTTTATATTTATTTTTATATCTATATTCTTCAAGGGTTGAAAGGGAATTCGTAGCTTTTATATAAATACTTGCTCCATCTCCTCCATCTCCACCTGCAGGCCCTCCTGTAGGTTCATATTTTTCTCTTCTGAAGGCGACTGCACCATCTCCACCTTTTCCAGCTTGAAGTTCGATTTTTGCATAATCAATCATTGGTATAAATTTCCTTTTTACAAAAAAAGCTTGCCCGTGGGCAAGCTAGTTCTCTATTAAGCAATGTCTTGCTTTGGATATACAGAAACTTGTTTTCTATTTTTTCCTTTTCTTTCAAATTTAACTACTCCTTGGCATACAGCAAAAAGTGTGTCATCTCCACCTTTTTTTACATTTTCGCCAGGGTGAATTTTTGTTCCTCTTTGTCTAACGATAATTGTTCCAGCATTTACTGTTTGTCCATCAGCTCTTTTAACGCCAAGTCTTTTTGCATTAGAATCTCTACCGTTTTTAGAAGAAGAAACTCCTTTTTTACTAGAAAATCTTTGTAAGTTTATGTTTAAAAACATCCTAAACCTCCCTATAATTTAAATTAACATATTCATTATAATTTGTGAGTAAAGTTTTAATACCAATTTCAAAATTATTTAAAATTATTTCAGATTTTTCATTTGAATTTTTTAGCGAAACTTTCATTTCCTTTTCATCATCAAAAAAATCAAAATCTATTTCATAATAATCTAGGGTATTTACCGCTGTGTATGATAAAATCGACACTGCAGCACAAACTATATCATATCCGTGTTGATCAAAATTTGCATGACCTTTTATTGCAAATCCTAATCTTTTTTCATTTTTTATTAATAAAGTAACATCAATCATTAACAAGAAATATTGTTAATTTCAACTAAAGTATATGGTTGTCTATGACCTTTTTTAGTTTTTGATGCTTTTTTAGGTCTATATTTAAACACAACTATTTTTTTGTCTTTAGCTTGATCTTTTACAGTAGCTTCAACTTTTGCATTTTCAACTATTGGAGTTCCAACTTTTAAATCACTATCGCTTTTTACTAATAGTACATCTTCAAAGCTTACACTATCTCCTATTTCTGCATTAAGTTTTTCAACTCTAACTAGATCGCCTTCTGATACTTTATATTGTTTTCCACCTGTCTTAATTATAGCGTACATAGTACACCTCCTATTTAGATTCTCGCCAGTCAAGGTGATCAGTACCCATACTGAGCGGTTTACCATAATATATTACCAATAAATACAAGTTTTGTCAACTTATATATCAAATATTTCCATATTTTCAATTGCCTTATTTTCTAGATTTTCAATATCTAAATTACTTTCACTTTCTTTTATATATTTTAGTTTTGGTTTTGTAATTGGATTTGATGGGGCAAAAATTGAGCAACAATCATCATAAGGTTCAATACTTTTTTCATAAGAACCAATGAATAGTGCCCTATCAATTATTTCTGTTTTATCAAGTGCAATTAATGGTTTAAAAATTGGAAGTTTTGTTGCATCTTCTATTACAGTCATAGACTCTACTGTTTGGCTTGCAACCTGACCTAAACTTTCTCCTGTAATTAAAGCATCATAACTATTTTTTTCTGAAATTTTTTCAGCTATTCTCATCATAAATCTTCTCGATAAAATTGTTGTTTGATTTCTATGACAATTTTTATTTATTGATTTGTAAATTTCTGCCATATTTACAGAATATATTCTCATATTTCCAGTATATTGGGACAATATTTTTCCTAAATCAATAGCTTTTTGCAAGGCTCTTTTTGATGTAAATGGATAAGAATGAAAATGCAGACAATTAATTCTCATTCCTCTTTTTGCCATCATAAAACCTGCAACTGGTGAATCAATTCCTCCTGATAATAACAAAAGTCCATTTCCACTTGAGCCTAGTGGAAGTCCTCCCATTCCTTCGTGCCTATTTGCATAAACATAGGCATATTTTTTTATATCTATAAAAACTTTAAAATCTGGATTATGAACGTCAACTTTTAAATTATTTTTTTTGGCATAATTTTTTAGGATAAATCCACCCATCATTTGTGAAAATTCTGGAGATTTTATTTCAAATGATTTATCAACTCTATTTGTTATAACTTTAAAAGTTTTATTTTTTATATCCATATTATCTAAAATTTCTTTTAGAGCATTTTCTATAGATTCTTTATTTTTGTCGCATCTTTTAATTTCTGAAATATAAATTATTCCAAAAACTTTTTTTATTTCTCGAATCAGATCATCAAAATCATTTTTATCGGCTTTTATATATAATTTTGAGCTTTCAAGATACATATCTTCATAGCCAATGTCTTTTATATTTCTTTTTATATTATTGATTGCAGCTTTAAAAAATTTATTTCTATTTTTTCCTTTTAAAAATAATTCCCCAAAGCTTACTGATAGTAAATCTTCCATTAAAACACCTTTCTTATTTCTTCTACATAAGTATATAATTTCTCAGCAACAAGATCCAAATCTTCAATTGAAATATCATTCGAAAATGAAAATCTAATAGCTCCATCCATATATTTTTCATTTAAATTAAGCGCTGAAAGTATCCTGCTATTATTTCCTTTTGAGCAAGCTGAACCGCTTGATACAAAAATTTCATCTGATTCTAGCATGTGAAGTAAAACTTCTGATTTTATTTTACCAAAAGATATATTTAATATATAGGGACTTGAATTTTCTAAGGGAGAATTAACGTGAATATCAGAACATTTATCCAAAATTTTATTTCTTAAATAAATGTTTAAATTTTTAACATAAGAAAAATCTTCTTTTTCTTTTGATAATTCTAATGCCTTAGCAAAACTATAAATTGCAGGAGCATTAGTTGTTCCAGAAGAAAATATTTCTTGCCTTCCCCCATACATTAAGGGTTTAATTTTATTTTTAAAGGAATTTTTAATATATAAAGCACCAATTCCTTTTGGTCCATGAACTTTATGTGATGAAAAGCTCATAGCATCAACTCCTAATTTTTTAACATCGCATGAAATTTTCCCTAATGCCTGAGTAGCATCTATATGAAATAAAATATCCTTATTTTTTTTCTTAATAATATCAGAAATTTTTCTTATATCTTGAATACTTCCTATTTCATTTTGAACATAAATTATTGATACTAATTTTGTTTTTTCATCAATAGCTTTTTCTAATTTATCAACATCAACAAATCCAAATTCATCGTTTGAAATAAGTTTTACTTCCTTATAAATTGAATTATCAAAAGCATCAATAACAGACGAATGTTCTAATTTTGTTGTTATCGCCTTATTATTTTCGCCTGCTAATGAATTTATTACTATATTATTGGATTCTGTTGCTCCTTTTGTAAAATAAATTTCACTTTCATTTGCATTTATGTAAGAGGAAATAATTTTTCTAGCCTCTTTTACTTTATTTTCCACATCCATACCAAAACTATGTAAGGCTGATGGATTGGCAAAAAAATTTTTTTCAAAATCTTTTTCTATATCAATAACTTCATCATACATTTTTGTTGTAGCAGCATTATCTAAATATATCATTTTATCACATCCTTTAACTTATTTATTATATTATTAGAAAGAAAATAAATCAAATATAAGGTATAGTATAAGTATGTTATGTGTTAGATACCCTTTTTATGGGAAAAATTTAAAAAAAGATGAATGTATTTTAGATATTGAAACTACAGGACTTGATCCAAAAAAAGATAAGCTTGTAGTTTTAGGACTAATATATTTTGATTATAAAAAAAATAAATTTTATATAGACCAATATTTTTCAAAAAATGATAAAGAAGAAGTAAAATTATTAAAAATTTATAAAGAAAAAATTCAAAACAAAAAATTAATAACCTATAATGGAGATATTTTTGATCTACCTTTTTTAAATATTAGATTAATAGAAAATAAAGAAGAACCAATCTGGCAAATTAATTTGGACCTTTATAAAATTATAAAGAATAAAAGAAAATTAATAGAATTTGATTCTATGAAACTTACAAATATAGAAAAAATTGTTGGAATAGAAAGAAATGACCCATCTAGATACAAGGTTATTAGTAAATTAAGTGATGATATTAAAAACAGGAACAATCCATGGCCTATATTAATTCATAATAAAAATGACCTAATAGCAACAGAAGCTATTGCTAATATAGAAGAAATTATTAATGATGAACTTTCATTTGAAATAAATAATTACAAAATTCACTTAGACAGTGCTTATATTGATAAGGATATTGCCTATATAAATTTTATTTCCAATAAAATTTTAAAAAAATCATATTTTCGTGGAGAAAACTATTCATTAAATATTAGCAACTATTCTATTGAATTAAAAATTATAGTTTTGTATGGGAAGTTATCAAAAAATTCATCGGGTTTTGTAACAGTTAATAATTTTAATATCGAAAATAAAGGAAAGTATAAAATAAATAAAAATTTAATATCCATAATGGAAGATAAGATTTTTTCTTGTGAAAATATCTTAAATATTATGAAATTTTTAATTGAAAAAGAGACTGTTACAGAATGAATAAATCATTTTGCAACAGTCTCTTCTATTTGCCAATCAATTGGACTCATATTATTTTTTATTAAAAAATTATTGGTTTTTGAAAATGGTTTTGAACCAAAAAATCCTCTATGAGCTGCGAATGGAGATGGGTGAGCACTTTTTAAAATTAAATGCCTATTATTTGTTATCAGTTCTTCTTTAGATTGAGCAAACTTGCCCCAAAGAATAAATACAATAGGTTTTTCTCTTTCATTTAATAATTTTATAATATTATCAGTTAATATTGTCCAACCTATATCTTTGTGAGAATTTGCTTGATGAGCTCTAACAGTTAATGTGGAATTTAATAACAATACTCCTTGATTAGCCCATTTAATTAAATTTCCATTATTAGGTATATATAAGCCTAAATCATCATGTAATTCTTTGTAAATATTTAACAATGATGGAGGTGTTTTTATACCTTCTTGGACAGAAAAAGAAAAGCCATGAGCTTGCCCCACACCATGGTAAGGATCTTGTCCTAATATTACAACTTTTGTATCTTCATAAGAAACTTTTTTTAATGCATTAAAAATATCATACATATTTGGATAAATTGTATAATTTTTATATTCATTAATAAGATTTTTTCTTAATCTAATATAATAATCTTTTTTCCATTCATCTTTTAAAATTTCATCCCAATCATTTCCTATTTGAACTGACATTTTCTTCTCCATCCATTTTTCCGAAAATTATAAAAATAATCAACAAAACTGATCCAGTAGTAACCAAAATATCTGCTACATTAAAAACTGGAAAATCAAAAAAAGAAAATTCTATAAAATCTACAACAAATCCATGAAATAATCTGTCATAGAAATTCCCTAAAGCTCCAGAAACAATTAAAGATAATGAAATGTTTAATAATTTTGGATTGCTTTTTATGTTTCTAATGAAATAATACAATAAATAAATAACAACAACTAAAGTCAATACAAGAAAAAATATCCTCTTATTTTGCAATATCCCAAAAGCTGCACCCCTGTTTTCTACATAAAGAAAATTAATAAAATTTGTAAAAACTGGATTTTCAATAAAATGTGATATTGCATAAGCTTTTGTAAACCTATCTAGTATTATTCCAATAATTATTAAAATTGTGTAAATCATTTATACTTCCTATATTCTATGTGATAATTATCTTTTTTACTCTTTCCTATTACCTTATCAAAAATAAATTTGCCTTCTTTTCTAATCGATATTAAAGAATTATCATCAATAATTTTTGAAGGATTATCAATAATTTGATAATTAACCTTCACTAACCTTCTTTGAATTAAAATTTTTGCCTTTGATCTTGAAAGATTTATAAATTCACTAACAATATTATCAAGTCTAAGCGAAGAAACAAATCCTCTATTTTCTATATAATCAATTTTTGGCAAATTTAAAATATTATCTTTTTTAAAATCAATATTTACTCTTTCATTTTTTATTTTACTTAGGTTAAATTTAACAAAATCCTTATCCTTATTTAAAACTACAAATTCGCAAATTTCATCTCCAACATAAATATCTCCAATATCATTTCTTTCAAGACCTAAATTTAAAAGAGCTCCAAGGACATCTGGATGTTTTATACTATTTTTTTTGAATTCTAATACACTTATGTAGTCTTTAGTATTAATTTCATTTGAATAAGGATTTGCAACAAATATTTGTCTTTCGCTAGATTCATTGCATGACAAAAAAACTATCTCTATATTATTAATTTTTGCTATATCATTTAATACAGAAATCTCAAATGGATTTAAGAAAAAACTTGAAACTTCCTTTCTAGTATAAAATGATTTTTCTAATAAAGAGATAGCTTTTTTTATATTTGCTTTGACAGATTTATCTTCAACAAAATCAATATTATATTCTAATTTCATAAAAGATTTATTAAATTACAAATTATAATTGATTGTAATTTCCGCTAGAAATTTGATCTTCTACATAATTATCAATATCTACGCCCTTTGGACAAATTACAAAAATTCCTTTAGAAACTTTTTCTACTGTTCCTTCAAGAGCATAAACAGCACCAGATACAAAATCTAAAATTTGTCTTTTTTTGTCAACTTCTAGCATTTCAAGATTTAATACTACAACTTTTTTATCTAAAATATCATCAACAATTTTTGGACCATCTTCATCGTAGCTTAATGGTTCTTGAATAGAAATTCTAAAAGAATTTGATGTGCTTTTTCCGAAGCTTCTATTATTACTATTCATACTAACTATATTGTCTCCTCCTCTAATTTTTCTAGCTTTGTTATTAGAAGAATAATCATTTGAAAATGATGAATAGGTGCTTGTCTTAGCGTTATCTGAGCCCATTGTACTACTAAAATCATAAGTTGAGCTAGGGCTATAAGTTTTTTCGCTAGTTTTTTCTACTTCTTCCTCTTCATCAACTTCTTCATCATATTCATCGTAATCATCGTCAATTCCTATAAATTCTTTAAATTTATCTAACATTTTTATACATCCTTTTACCAAATATTTTTGATCCTACTCTAATTATATTAGCCCCTTCTTCAAGAGCTATTTTATAATCATGAGTCATTCCCATCGAAAGATATTTCATTTCAATATTATTATAACTTAAATTGGATAATTTTTCGAATATTTTTTTAAGTTCCCTAAAGCAATTCCTAATAAGATTTTCATCTTCTGTATTAGGAGCCATAGTCATTAAACCTTTTATGTTAATATTATCTAATTTTGAAGCCTCTTCAATCACTTTATCAATCTCATCAACAAAAAATCCTGACTTTGTTTCTTCTTTTGAAACATTTACTTGTATCAAACAATCTTGAACAATTGATAAAGATTTTGCACGGCTATTAATCTTTTTTAAAATTTTTAAAGAATCAACCGAATGAATTAAAGAAACTTCTCCTACAATTTTATTAACCTTATTAGTTTGTAAATGACCTATCAAATGCCAATTAATATCTTCTGGCATTTTTTCTTTTTTTTCTATTAATTCTTGAACTTTATTTTCTCCAAAATCCCTTAAACCGTAATTGTAAACTTCCATAATTTTATCTATACCATGAGTTTTTGTTACAGCCAAAAGATTAGCATCATAATTTTCTAAGTCTTTTTTTAAATCATCAATATTATCTTTTATAGTCATAACACATCCAATCTAATATTCGCTTTTTTTATCTCTATTCATCAAAACTTCTACAGAATCTTTTGGATTTTTATTTTCAAAAATCACCTTATAAATTTCATTTGTAATAGGTAGCTCAATATTTTCTTTTTTTGATAGATTGTAAAGAGCCTTTGTAGTTGGAATTCCCTCAACAACTGTTTTAACTTCCTTACAAGCATCATCTAATGAATAGCCTTTTCCAAATAATATCCCACACCTATTATTTCTTGAATGCATACTTGTAGCAGTAACAATCAAATCTCCTATTCCACAAAGTCCATTTATTGTTTTTCTATCTGCTCCTTGGCTTATGGCAAATTTATTCATTTCATAGATTCCTCTAGTCATAATCGCAGCTTTAGTATTATCTCCAAATCCCAAACCTGTAACCATTCCTATACCAAAAGCAAGTACATTTTTTATAGCTCCACCAATTTCACAGCCTATAACGTCAGTTGAAGTATATACTCTTAAATAATATTTTGAAAATATATCTTGAATTTCTTTTGCGATTTTTTCATCTTCACAAGCACAAACCAAAGCTGTAGGCATTTTTCTAATCACTTCTTCAGCATGACTTGGCCCTGACAAAACTGCATAAGTGCAATTTGGATTTAATTCGTAAATTACTTGTGATATTCTTTTTAATGTTTTAATTTCTATCCCTTTGGATAAATTAACCAAAATTTTCTCATCAAGTCCATCTTTTATATTGCTTAATACTTCTCTTGTCTTTTGAGTTGGTATAGCATTTATTATTATTTTATTTTCTAATAAGTCTTCTATTTTATTAGTAGCCTTTATATTTTCACTTAATTTTACATCAGCAAAATATTTTTTATTGATATGTAAATTATTTATATTATCTACATCTTCAATATTTCTAGCATACATTAAAACTTCATTGTCTTTTGAAAGGAAATCAGCAATAGCACTTGCCCAACTTCCTGCTCCAATAATTGAAATTTTCATAATACTCCTTTAAAACATTTTCTTTTCTTCGTGATTTTTAATTCTAATTATATTTGACCTATGTTCGATAATAATAGTAACTGCGACAAATAATATAATTAGTGTAAAGGCACTTAGACCTTGAAAATAATAAGAAATAAATGGAGCAAGTAAACTTGCACTTAATGATGCTTTGGAAACTGTTCTTGTAAGTAAAAAAACTATTAAAAATAAAATTAATAGACACAAGAAAACTCTCAAATCATAAGCAAACAACGCTCCAGCAGATGTTGCTACTCCTTTTCCTCCCTTAAATTTTAAAAAAATTGAAAATATATGACCTAAAACTACAAAAACAAGAGCAGTTAAAGCATATTTTTCGCCAAGGAAAAACATGGAAAAATAAACTGCCACTAATCCCTTAGCCATATCTAAAAACAAGCAAAAGCAACCTGCAAGTGCTCCAAAGTTTCTAAATACATTTGTAGTTCCAGGATTTCCACTTCCCATACTTCTTATATCTTTTTTGAAAAAAATTTTAGCTATTATATAAGAAAAAGGGATAGAGCCAATTAAATATGAAAAAAGTGCAACTAAAACAAATTTCATTTTTCTTTCCTTTCTCTAATTTCAAAAGTAAAAGGTACTCCTTGAAGACTGTAATTTTGTCTTATTTGATTTTCCAAATATCTTTGATATGAAAAATGCATCAACTCTTTGTCATTTACATGCAATAAAAACTTTGGTGGAGCAGTTTGAACTTGTGAGATATAAAATATTTTTAATCTTTTTCCCTTATCTTGAGGAGGTGCTGTCATCATTATTGCATCTTGCAAGATAGTATTTAATACTCCAGTTTTTATTCTTGTGTGATAATTGCTATTTACAATTTCAATTAAATTCAAAAGATCTGTAATCCTTTGTCCTTTTAGAACCGAAATAAAAATAATTGGGGCATATAAAGCAAAAGAAAGCTTATTTCTAATTTCTTTTTCCATATTTTTCATTGTATTTGTTTCTTTTTGAACCTTATCCCATTTATTAACAGCAATTATAATTGCTTTTTTCTGGTTGTGAGCATATCCTGCAATTTTTGTATCTTGCTCAGTTACTCCGACTGTTGCATCTATTAAAAACAAACAAATTTCTGAGCTATCAACAGCATCAAAAGTTCTTTGATTTGCATAATATTCTATATTATCGCTTACTTTATTTTTTCTCCTAAGTCCTGCCGTGTCAATCAAAACATAATTATTACCTTTATATTGCCAATAAGTATCTATGGCATCTCTTGTAGTTCCTGCAATATCGGTAACAATCATTCTTTCTTCATTCAAAAGATGATTTACAAGAGATGATTTACCAGCATTAGGTTTTCCAATTATTGCAATTCTTGTAGCATCTAAATCCGTATCGAATTTAGAAAAATCTATAAAGCCAACAATTTTATCTAACAAATCTCCAAGATTTTTTGAACCTTCTGCAGATGTACTAATCAAATCGTCAAAACCAAATTGATAAAAATCATAAATATGATCTGGTATATTTGCTCCATCAATTTTATTTGCTACAACTATAACTTTTTTATTATATTTTCTAATTTCATCAGCTATTTCATAATCGTGTGGATTTATTCCTTCTCTTCCATCTACAACAAAAAGAATTAAATCACTTTCTAATAAGGCTTTTTCAACTTGAGACTTTATTTCTTGATTCATAAGTTCCTTATTTGAAATATCAAGTCCGCCTGTATCTGCTAGTATAAATTCATGACCTATCCATTCAACTTTGTCATAAACCCTATCTCTAGTGACCCCATTCACATCTTCTGTAATAGCTTTTCTTTTGCCAACTAATTTATTAAATAATGTCGATTTCCCAACATTAGTTCTTCCTACCAGTGTAACTATTGGTGCGTTCATTATATTCTCCATTAATTTTAAGATAAATAAATAGATAAAGTTAGCAAAGCTAACCTTATCTATATTAGGCTTTTCTTATTGTAATTATATCCTTATTTTCATATCTCTTATCCATCATTCTTAGAATAAAAATAGATATTGCTAAAAATAAAAATATAAACAAAACAGTAAGTAAATTATTATCTAGAAACTTATCTTTAAATATTGTATTAGCTAAAACAGCTCCAAATATCATCATAAAAACTGGAAATAAATAAGTGAAATAAGAAAGTCTATTTACAGTTTTTATATCTGAATCTAGATAAACAAAGTCTCCAGGATTTAGATTTTCATTAGTAAATGTAGTGTAGTAAGATGGTTTTATTTCACAACCACCACATGAAGAGCAAGATCCACATCCTGATTCCTTTTGAATCATTACTTTTACATTGCCATTTAAGTTTTCTACGACTATTCCTTTTTTACTAATAGTTTGCATCCAATGCTCCTTTTATTCTTTTACCTCAATGCTTAATTCATTTAAACTTTTTTCATCAACTATACTTGGAGCTTGAGTTAATGGGCAAGTTGCTGATTGAGTTTTTGGAAATGCAATAATATCTTTAATATTTTCAGTTTTTGCAAATAACATTACCAACCTATCAAGTCCATAAGCAAGTCCTGCATGAGGAGGTGTTCCATATTGTAAAGCTTCTATAAAGAAACCAAATTTTTGTTCTATGTCATCATCAGATAATTTTAAAGCCTTAAATACTTTTTCTTGAAGTTCTTGATTGTTTATTCTTACTGAACCTCCACCCATTTCATCTCCATTTATTACAATATCATAAGCTTGAGTTCTTACTTTCTCAGGTTCTGTAAGTAATAAATCAATGTCTTCTTCATTTGGCATTGTAAATGGATGGTGTTGTGAAACGTATCTGTCTTCTTCTTCGCTATATTCAAACATAGGGAAGTTTACAACCCAACAAAAAGCATATTCTTTTTCATAAAGATTTTGATCTTTTGCAACTTTTCTTCTTAAAGCTCCAAGTCCTTCAAGAACAGTTTTATTTTTATCAGCTCCAATTAAAATCAAATCATTATCAGAAATATCTAATTTTTCTATTAAATTTTCAACAATTTCGTCTGTTAAGAATTTTTTAATAGAAGAATTAATGTCATCTTTTGAATTAAATTTAATAAAACTCAATCCTTTTAAGCCATAATCTTTTACAAAATCTGTTAGTTTATCTAATTGCTTTCTTGAATAATTTCCTGCTTGTCCTTTAAAATTAATTGCTCTTACTGAATGACCTTCTTTGATATTATCTGTGAAAACTTTAAAATCACAATCTTTAAATATTTCTGAAATATCATTTATCTTATATCCATATCTTAAATCTGGTTTATCAGATCCGTATGAATTCATAGCTTCTGAATAATCCATTCTTTGGATTGGAAGTTTTAAATCATAGTCAGTAAAATTATCAAAAAGTGTTTTTAATAATCCTTCATTTACTTTAATAACATCATCTTGATCAGCAAAACTTAATTCAAGATCTAGTTGTGTAAATTCTGGTTGTCTGTTTGCTCTTAAATCTTCATCTCTAAAACATTTTACTATCTGGAAATACCTATCCAATGAACCAATCATCAACAATTGCTTCATTAATTGTGGAGATTGTGGCAATGCGTAAAACTTTCCTTGATTAACTCTTGATGGAACCAAATAATCTCTAGCTCCCTCTGGAGTTGGTTTTGTAAGAAATGGTGTTTCAACTTCTGTAAATCCATTATCATACATATACTCTCTCATACACCTAACAATATCAGATCTTAATTTTAGATTTTTTTGAACTGATTGTTTTCTCATATCAAGGTATCTGTATTTTAATTTTAAATTTTCACTTACATCATCATCTTCTTTAATATAAATAGGAGGTGTTTTTGCCTTATCTAAAATATTGATTTTACTAGCTATTATTTCTATGTTTCCTGTTGGAATTTCTGGATTTTTAGATTCTCTTTCTCTAACTTCTCCCTTAACTTCCAAAACATATTCTCCAGCTACATCTTTTGCTATTTTATAATTTTCATTATCATCTTCACGTGTTACAATTTGTGTTATACCTGTTTTATCTCTAAGATCTATAAACACCAATGAGCCAAGATTTCTTTTTTTGGCAACCCAGCCCATAAGTACAACTTCTTCTCCAATATTTTCTTCTCTAAGTTCGCCACACATGTGGCTTCTTTTAAATTCCATACTAACCTCCTAATTTAAAAATGGATTATTTTCTTTTTCAAAACCAATATTACTTGATTCTCCATGTCCTGGATGAATCCTTGTTTTTTCATCATATATAAATATTTTATTTTTTATAGAATTAATCAAAGTGTTAAAATTTCCTCCTGGAAAATCACTTCTTCCAATTGATAAATTAAATAAAGTATCTCCAGAAAAAATATCATCTTCAATTTTATATGACATTGAATCTAAACTATGACCAGCAGTTTTGATAGCTTTTATTTTAAATGGAGAAAAAACTTCTCCATCTTTTAAATATGAATCAATTTCAACATTTATATTGCAATATCCTCTAGATAAATTATAGTCTGGATCATTTGCAATATTTTTACTATCATCACTAGCATAAACATCTACATTCAATTTATTTTTAAAATATTCAAGCCCTAACACATGATCAAAATGTGTATGAGTTAATAAAATAAACTCTATATTAATTTTATTCTTATCTATATAATTTTCAATTTTTCCACCTGGATAAACTGGGTCAATCAAAAATCCATTTTTATTTTCGTCATAAACTACATAACAATTAGCCATCATTGGCCCTTCAGTGATTTTTTTAATATTCATTAATACAACCTTTCACTATCAAGCTGTATAGTAACAGGTCCATCATTTATTAATGAAACTTCCATATGTGTTTGAAATTTTCCAGTTTTTACACTAAATCCATCATCTTTTAACTCATTAATCAATATTTCGTAATATTCTTCTGCCTTATCTGCACTTGATGAATTTATAAATGAAGGTCTATTTCCTTTTCTTGCATCGCCATATAAGGTAAATTGGCTTACAATTAATAATTCGCCCCCCTCATCTTCTACAGACAAATTCATTTTACCTTGGTCATCTTCAAAAATTCTTAATTTTTCAATTTTCTTTTTTATATAATCAATATCTTTTTTTGTATCAGAATCTGTTACTGCTACAAAAACCAATAATCCTTCTCCTATTTCTGAAATCAACTCATCAGAAACTTTTACACTTGCTTTTTTTACTTTTTGTACAATTGCTCTCATTAACTTTTCACCCTATATATACTTTCAATCATTTTTATTGTTTTCAATTTCATAATTAATTCATTAAGTTTTTCTGTATTTGGAACTGAAACTGTAAGATCAATAATTCCCTCATGATTTTCATTGCTTCTTACATTCATCGCCTCAATACTTACATTTTCTGTTGAAATTAATTTAGTTATTTCAAAAATAATTCCAGTTTTATCTTTTGTTGTAATTTGTATTCTTACAGGGAACATATCATCAGAATTATTTTGCCAATATACATCAATTAATCTTTCTGGAGATTTTAAGCTTGTTATATTTGGGCAAGTCCTTACATGAACGCTTATGCCATTTCCTTTTGTAATATATCCAACAATTTGATCTCCTGGTACTGGATTACAACATTTTGCAAATTTTACATCCACTTGGTCATCAAGATCGCTTACCCTTACTTCATTAGAAAAAGATTTTTTTGGTTTTTCCTTATTTATATCTAAATCTTCAATTTTTTTAGGCAATTCATCTTTGTGTTTTTTTATCAATTTTTGAATTATTTGGTCTGTATTTGTTTTGCCAAATCCAATCGATGCAAACATTTCATCTTTTGTTGGATAACCTAAGTCGTTTGCAATTTCTATTAGCCAATCATCTTTTATATCTTTTTTGTAAATCTCATTTGATTTTCTAAGCTCCCTGTATAAGGAATCTTTTCCTATTTCAATATTTTCTTCTTTTCTATATCTTTTGAAAAATTGTTTGATTTTGCTTTTGGCTTGGTTTGATTGAACCATATTTAGCCAATCTCTTGATGGTCCTTGAGAATTCTTACTTGTAAGAATTTCAACTACATCTCCTGTATTTAGCTTGTGGGAAAATGGAACGATTTTTCCATTTACTTTGGCTCCAACGCATTTATTTCCAACTTCTGTATGCACTCTATAAGCAAAATCAATTGCACAAGAATTTACTGGCAAAGAATAAATTTCTCCTTTTGGAGAATAAATATATATTTCTTTTGAGAAAAAATCTCCTTTTAAGGTGTCCAAAAATTCCTTACTATCTACATCCTTGCCACCTTCTTTTTGCCATTCCATAATTTGTCTAATAAATGTAAGTTTTTCGTCAAATTCTGTTGATTTACTTTTATTTTCTTTGTATTTCCAGTGAGCTGCAATTCCATATTCACATTCATAATGCATTTGCCTTGTTCTTATTTGAACTTCAAATGGCTTAGAATCTTCTCCAAATACTGTTGTATGCAAAGACCTATAACCATTTGGTTTTGGCTGACCAATATAATCTTTAATCCTATTTGGAATAGGTCTCCAGATTGAATGAACTTTTCCTAAAACTTCATAGCAATCTGCAACTGTATCAACCAAAACCCTAACGGCAGTTAAATCATAAATTTCGTTAAATTCAATTTTATTTCTACTCATTTTTTTATAAATTGAAAATAAACCTTTTGGTCTTCCAGAAATTTCATAATTTATATTTGAGGATGAAAGAGCCTTATCCAAAGTTTCAATTATTTGATTTATGTAGGCTTCTCTTTCTCTTCTTTTATTGTGAACCATTTGAGCAAGCTCATAATATTCTTCAGGTTTTTGATACCTAAAACATAAATCCTCAAGCTCCCATTTCATAGTATATATTCCAAGCCTATGTGCTAATGGAACATAAATTTCTAAAGTTTCACTAGCTGTTTGCTTTTGTTTTTTTTCAGTCTTATATTCCAAAGTTCTCATATTATGCAAACGGTCAGCAAGCTTTATCAAAATAACCCTAATGTCATTGCTCATAGCCAAAACCATTTTTCTAATGTTTTCGGCTTGTTTTTCTTCTTTTGTTTTGTAATTTAATTTTTTAAGCTTTGTAACTCCATCTACTAAAAAAGTTATTTCTTCCCCAAAAATTTCTTTCATTTGTTCTTCTGTTACAGGCGTATCTTCCAAAACATCGTGCATCAATCCAGCGCAAATTGTTTGGTCATCTAACTGCATATTAGATATAGTTGTTGCAACAGCTATTGGGTGAATAAAATAATCTTCTCCAGAATTTCTTTTTTGACCTCTGTGATGATATTCAGCAAAATCATAAGCCTTTTTTATTAAATTAATATCTGCTTGTTCATTATTTTTTAAAATAATTTTTTTGAAATTTAAAAATTCTTTTTGAAAATCTTTTGCCATAATATCACCTACCTTATATCTATTAATTTCACTTGTAAATTTCTTCTACCATTAAATTCATTTATATCTGGATAAAATACAGCGTCAATTTTATTTCCTATTATATTTGCCTTAAATTTATCACTTAAATATTTATAATCTTTTTGTGCGTTAAACTTTATAGCTTCTATATCACGACCATTTTTATTTAAGATCATTTTCATGGTATTATTGTTTTTTCCAATCATATTTATATTTTTTATAAATAGGTTTTTGTCGGCAAATTTTGCTTTTGGATTATCTTTTCCAAAAGGTTCTAGTCTTTGTAAACTTTCGGCAAATTCCAGTGAAAGTTTGTCTATAGGTATTTGAGCATCAATATTTATAATATTTACAAAATCATCTTTTTTTAATTTTGATTTATCATTTAATTTTTGCCTAAATTCCTCAACCTTATCACTTCTTATAGAAAGTCCGCAAGCCATAGGATGTCCACCAAATGATTCAAGTACATCTTTTATTTCAAAAACTTCCTTGTAAATATTATAAGCTTCTATGCTTCTTCCAGAGCCTTTTAAAATCCCATTTTGACTTGACTCAGTCATAATTATAGTAGGTTTATTAAACTTTTCTTTTATTCTTCCTGCTATAATACCACAAATACTTTCTTCAATATTTTCAACATCTACAATAATAATATCATCATTATAATATTTTTTATCTTTTATAATTTCTAAAGTTTTTTCAAGACCTATATTGGTTAATTCTTTTCTTTCAGTATTTAAGCTAACAAGTTTTTTTGCATAAGTACGAATTTTTTCTATATCATCTTCCATTAGCATATCAATAGCAAGTTTTGCAGTAGAAAGTCTGCCAGTAGCATTCATACATGGTCCAATTATAAATCCTAGCGTATAAGCACTAACTTCTCTATTCCAAGAATTTTCTTCAACCAAGGCTTTTATAGCTAGTTTTTCAGTATTATTAATTCTTTTTAGACCTTCTCTTACAAAAATTCTATTTTCATCAGTAAGTGAAACAACATCACAGACCGTTCCCATAGCTACATATTCCAATAAACCATATAAATATTCCATATCTCCATCAAGTCTTTGGTACAAAGCTTGTATTAATTTAAAAGCAACTCCTGCTCCGCACAAATCATCAAATGGATAAGTATTGTCAAGTCTTTTTGGATTTATAACACAATCAGCTTTAGGCAAAATTTGCTCAACCCATTCCCCATCTTCTTTTTTTGAAACTTGGTGGTGGTCAGTCACTATAACTTTAATCCCATTTTCTTTTAATCTTTTAACCTGATCAATAGCACTAATTCCATTATCACAAGTAATCACAAGGCTTATATTTGCTTCAATCGCCCTATCAATCATCCTATCGCTAATCCCATAGCCATCAATAATCCTATCTGGAATATCATAGCTTATATCATCATAAAAATATAATAAGCCATCCAAAAGTGTCATAGTTGAGCTTATACCATCTTGATCATAATCTCCAAAAATCCTAATTGATTCTCCGTTTTCCATAGTTTCAATAATTAAATCAATAGCTTTTTCCATATCTTTTAATAAAAAAGGATCATGAAGCTTTTCTAAAGTAGGATTAATAAAACTATCAACAACTTTCGGATCAACTATATCCCTATTTGCAAGTATTAATGCTTCTAATTTGGTAATATTTTTATTTTTTAAATTTGATAAATAATTATTTTTTTTATTATATATATACCACTTGGTCATAATTTCCTCTCTTATGAATAAATTATACCATTTTTAGAATCAATATAAAGATATGGATAAAGGCAATGTTAATTATAAAATACAAAGTTAAAAATTTTGATAAATTATAAATTATTTTGCATTTATTTTAAATGATGATAAAATAATAAAATAAAATTTAATGGAGAATTATATGGTAGATATATTAAAAAGTTTTAATGATTTGCTATGGGGTTTGCCTTTGATTTTGGCAATTGCTGGAACAGGAATATACATAAGCATAAAAACTCAAGCAATTCAATTTAGAAAATTAGGATACGCTTTAAAAAATACTTTGGGAAAAATTTTTGAAAAACATAGCCGTCATGCCAAGGGAGATATAAGTCCTTTTGGTGCTTTAGCAACGGCTCTTGCAGCTACAGTTGGTACTGGAAATATTGTTGGTGTTTCTCTTGCAATTATTCTTGGAGGGCCTGGTGCAATATTTTGGATGTGGATTGCAGCCTTATTAGGAATGGCTACAAAATTTTCTGAAGTAACTTTGGCAGTAGCTTACAGGGAAAAGAAAAATGGACAATATGTAGGCGGACCAATGTATTATATAGAAAAGGGTCTAAATAATAAAAAACTTGCAAAAACTTTTGCGATTTTTGCAGGAATTGCCGTTTTTGGAATTGGAGATTCTACCCAATCAAATGCAATTTCAGGTGTTCTTAAAGATACTTTTGGAGTAAATACAATAATTAGTGGAATAATTTTATCGATTATAGCAGGTATTGTAATAGTTGGAGGAATAAATTCAATTACAAAAGTTACTGAAAAGTTAGTTCCATTAATGTCCCTTCTTTACATTCTTGGTTGTTTATGGATTTTATTTTTAAACAAAGCAAATATTTTGCCAGCTTTTAAATCAATTTTTCTAGGAGCTTTTAGTCCAAAAAGTCTTGGCGGTTCTTTTGCTGGTCTTTCTATTAAAGCAGTTATATCTGCTGGTGTTGCTAGAGGAGTTTTCACAAACGAAGCAGGGTTAGGTTCATCTCCTATGGCTCATGCGTGTGCAACAACTGATCATCCTGTACGTCAAGGACTTTGGGGAATTAGCGAAGTTTTTGTAGATACAATTATAATCTGTACCATGACAGCTTTAGTAATTCTTTCTACAAATGTAGATATTACTGATACAAACAATGCAGCAAGCCTTGTTGCAAGAGCTTTTGCAACAGGATCAAGTTTTGGAAATATTATAGTTTGCGTTGGCTTAAGTCTTTTTGCCTTATCAACAATTCTTGGATGGGCATATTATGGAGAAACAGCTCTTACTTATTTATTTGGAGATAAAATTATAATTCCTTATAGAATTTTGTATGTTATTTTCGTTTTTGTTGGAGCAAATATTGATCTTGGAGTAGCTTGGATTGTAGCAAATATTTTAAATGGTTTTATGGCTTTGCCAAATCTTTTTGCAGTTGTCACTCTTAGTCCTGTTGTAGTGAAACTAAGTAAAGATTTCTTTAAAAATCCAGAAAAAATCAGAAAAAGTCCAGAAGAATATAAATCATGTATAGATATAAAATAAAATATTTATATAATCCCCAATAAAAAAGCCTAGCTTAGACTAAATTAATTAAGGTCTAAGCTAGGCTTTTTTATTTTAAATTTCTATAATATTTTCGATACTTTCAATATTTACTAAAATATATGAAAATTTATCATCTTTTCCGCTAACAATTAGGCAATCTGTCTTATTAAATTCTACTACTTCTCCAATAATTTTACTTTCAGTTATAATTTTTGAACCGATTTTAAGATTTTCTTTTATAAATTTTTTATTCTTTTTCCTATTTATATCGTCCTTTAAGGAATAAAAATAAAACATCAAAGCTAAAATTATTAAAATAATATATTCTAATTTAAGATTCATATCCATACTTTTTATAAAATTCTTTTTTAAATTCCAAAAATCTATCTTCCATTATAGCTTTTCTTATATTTTCACATAATTTAAGTAAAAAATATAAATTATGATAAGTTAAAAGCCTTGCTCCCAAAATTTCATTTACATTTACAAGGTGTCTTAGGTAAGCTCGTGAATAATTTCTACAAGTATAACAATCACAATCATGATCTAGAGGCGTGAAATCTTCCTTGTATTTTGCATTTCTAACAACAAGTCTGCCTTCTGAAGTTATAGCTGTTCCATTTCTTGCAATTCTTGTAGGCAAAACACAATCAGCCATATCAATTCCTGCTTCAAAAGATTCAAATAAATAATCAGGACTTCCAACTCCCATATTATATCTTGGTTTATCTTCTGGTAAAAGTGGAGTTGTATATTTTAAAAGTCTTATCATTTCTTCTTTTGGCTCTCCAACAGACAAGCCTCCCAATGAATATCCATCAAAATCCATTGCACAAGTTTCTTCAACTGATCTTTTTCTTAAATCTTCAAACATTCCACCTTGAATAATTCCAAATAAGGATTGATCTTTGTGAGAATTTGCTTTATGATAATCAAGACCTCTTTTAGCCCATCTAATTGTTCTTTCAACAGAATTTTCTACATATTTATAATCTGCAGGATAAGGAATACATTCATCAAAGCTCATCATTATATCTGAATGAATATCATTTTGAATTTCAATTGACTTTTCTGGTGTAAATAAATGTTTTGAACCGTCAATGTGAGATCTAAAAACTACACCTTTTTCAGAAATATCTCTTGTATCAGACAAAGAAAAAACTTGAAATCCACCACTATCTGTTAGTATTGGTCCATTCCAATTCATAAATTTATGAAGACCACCAGCTTTTTTCATAATATCCATGCCAGGTCTTAAATACAAATGATAGGTATTTCCCAAAATTATTTTTGCATCAATTTCTTTTAATTCTTCAACACTCATAGTTTTTACTGTTGCCTTTGTTCCAACTGGCATAAAAATTGGTGTTGGAATATCTCCATGGTCTGTGTGAATTATTCCACATCTTGCATTGGAATATTTATCTTTTTTTATTAATTCATATTTTATCGGCATTTTCTCTCCTATTTTAAAAACATTGCATCGCCAAAGCTAAAGAACCTATATTTTTTATCAACAGCATCCTTATAAGCATCTAAAATTATTTCTTTGCTAGCTAAAGCTGACACAAGCATTATTAGAGTAGATTTTGGCAAATGAAAATTTGTTATTTGACAATCTATAACATTAAATTCAAATCCAGGATATATAAATATATCAGTCCAACCTGAATCTTCTTTTATTTGCCCATTTTTTTTGTAAACTGACTCAAGGGTTCTTGTAGTTGTAGTTCCTGTTGAAATAATTCTCTTATTATTTTTCTTTGTTTCATTTATTAAATCTGCAGTTTCTTTGCTTATTTGATAAAATTCAGAATGCATTTTATGATTTTTTACATCATCAACTTTTACAGGTCTAAATGTTCCAAGCCCTACATTTAAAGTTATATATGCTAATTTAACACCTTTTTCTTCTATTTTTTTAAGTAATTCTTTTGTAAAATGAAGACCAGCTGTTGGTGCTGCAACAGATCCTGGATTTTTGGAATAAACTGTTTGGTATCTCTCTTTATCTTTTAGTTTTTCTTTTATATAAGGTGGCAAAGGCATATTTCCAAGTCTATCTAAAATTTCTTGAAAAATTCCATTATAAAAAAATTCGACAATCCTATTGCCATCTTCTTTAATATCAATAACTTCAAGGCTTAACTCATCAGAAAAAATACATTTCGTTCCAATTTTCATCTTCTTACCAGGTCTAACTAAGACTTCCCACTTATCATCTTCAATATTTTCAAGCAAAAATACTTCGATTTCTTCTTCTTTCCCTTCTCTATGACCAAAAAGTCTTGCAGGAATAACTCTTGTATCATTCATTACAAGAAGGTCGCCTTCATTTAAATAATCAATAATATCATAAAAATGTTTATCTTCTCTTTTACCAGTTTTTCTATCAACAACCATTAATCTAGAAAAATCTCTCTTATCTGCTGGATGTTGGGCAATTAATTCTTCTGGTAAATTGTAATCAAAATCTTCTGTTCTCATTATTTATCCTCATATTTTAATCCGTAATGTTCATAAGCTTTTCTTGTCAAAATTCTTCCTCTTGGAGTTCTTGTTAAAAAACCAATTTGAAGCAAATATGGCTCATAAACATCTTCTATTGTAATATTTTCAATTCCTGTTGATGCTGCAATTGTATCAATTCCAACAGGACCTCCTGAAAAATTTTCATACATAGTTAAAACTATTTTTTTATCCATATTATCAAGTCCCATAGGATCAACTTCTAATAATTCTAAGCCCTCACAAGATGTTTCATAATCTATAACTTCATCTTTTTTTACTATTGCATAATCTCTTACTCTTCTTAAAAGTCTATTTGCAATTCTTGGTGTTCCTCTACTTCTTCTAGCTATTTCAAAAGCTCCCTTATCCTCTATTGGAATTTCTAAAATATCAGCAGACCTTTTTACAATTTTTGTTAAATCTTTTGTATCATATAGGTTTAAGGATAATAAAACACCAAACCTATCCCTTAATGGTGCAGAAAGCATTCCAGCTCTTGTTGTAGCGCCAACCAAAGTAAATTTTTCCAAATCTATTCTAATAGACTGAGCATTTGGTCCTTTTCCTACAATAATATCAAGAGCAAAATCTTCCATAGCAGGATATAAAATTTCTTCAACAGACCTATTTATCCTATGAATTTCATCAATAAATAAAACATCTCCCTTATCAAGATTTGTAAGAATGCTTGCAAGATCAGATGGTCTTTCAATAGCAGGTCCACTTGTAATTCTAATATTTACTCCCAATTCATTTGCAATTATATTTGAAAGTGTGGTTTTTCCAAGTCCTGGAGGACCCTGCAATAAAACATGGTCAAGAGCTTCTTCTCTTTTTTTTGATGATTCAATAAAAATTTTCAATTTTTCTTTAGCCTTATCTTGACCTATATAATCTTTTAGCCACTTTGGCCTTATAGTCATTTCTTTATATTTATCATTTATTTGCTCGTTAGAGCCAACTATTCTTTCATTTTGGTCATACATATTATCACCCTAAATCATTCGCTTCAAAGATTCTTTAATAATTTCTTCAAGACTAAGATCACTATCTTTTAGGCTAGTAAGAACTTTATCTATGCTATTTCTTTGATAGCCAAGATTAAGTAAAGCCTCTCTTGCAACTTCAATTTCTCCATTAGAAGTAATATTATCAATATCCGGGTTAGAAATTGAAATATCATCATTAATAGCCATTTTCTTAACCTTATCAACAAGCTCAAGAATAATTCTTGATGCAGTTTTTTTACCAATCCCCTTAGCCTTGGTTAAAGTATCAATATCATTATTTACTATAGCAAGTTTAATCTTATCTACATTTAAAGTTGACAAAATTGCTATAGCATTTTTAGGTCCTATTGTAGATACACTTGTCAAAAGCTCAAAAACTTCTAATTCATCTTTTGATGAAAAACCAAATAAAGATATATCATCTTCTCTTACATTCATTTTTGTAAAAATTTTAAATTCATTATTTATTTCAAGAGTTTTTATAGTATTAAAAGAAGAATTAATAAAGTAACCTATATTGTTATTTTCAATTACAAAATTATCTTCTCCTATATATTTTATTTCTCCAATTATATAACTAATCATTAATTCATCCTAAATTGTTCTTTAAATCTTTGACTAAAAGCGTGAGTTAAAGATACTGCCAAAGCATCAGCAGCATCATCTGGTTTTGGAATTTCACTTAAATTTAGTAAAGTTGTAACAGTTTCTTGCATTTGTTTTTTATTCGCCCTACCAAATCCAGTAATAGCTTGTTTTATTTGTAAAGGAGTATATTCGTAAATCGGAAGATTATTTACTTGCGCACACAAAACTTGCACTCCTCTTGCATGTCCTACAGTAATAGCCGTTTTAACATTTTGATTAAAAAATAATTCTTCTATGGCAAATTCATCTGGCTTATACTGTTTAATTATATCATTTAAATTATTATATAAAATTTTGAGCCTTTCAGGAGTTTTAGTTTTTGAAGAAGTTGTAACAACACCATTTTCCAAAACCTTATACCTATTTCCATTAACTTCTAAAACTCCATAACCCATAATAGCAATTCCCGGATCAATCCCTAAAATAATCATACTAACCTTTCTTAAACTTACAATTAAAAAAGGGCTAATTGCCCTTTTGTTTTAATGATACCTATTAATAACTTCTATACAAAGTCCCTTCCAATAATAATTAGCATAGACATCAATAGCTATATTGTAAAGTAGGCTTACTAATTTATCATTAATTTCTTGAGCCTGCTTTAATGTAATATCTTCGGTATAAATCATATCAATATCAAAAGCTAATTGCTTATTAGTGTTCACATCAAGATTTAAAACTTTTAACTTTAAATATGTATCAGAATATATTTTTACACTTTTTCTTATATTTGAAACCAAATCTTTATTGTCATAAATCTTTTTTATATAATTATTTTTCTCTTGATTAACATAAGGATTATCTTCTGTAAAAATTTCATTTTCTTCAAATAAAAAAACATCCCCATAATAGTTAATAGCAAGATACTCTAAATCATCAATTAATTTTTTATCTTTAAAAGCTTCATATTCACTTTTTAAAGTCAATAAAAATTCAAACCTGTCCAAATCATTTCCTATTGTTTTATCTAAGCTAATAATGATTTGATCTATATCAGACAGATACCAAAAATTCTTTTTCAAATTTTTTAATATGTATGGTTTTATGAAAAATTTATTTTTTTTATAATTTCTAAAATTTTTATTATCATATAATGACATCAATGTATTTAATGAAGATATATCTTCATTGATTAAATAATCATATTCAAGTTTTTCAATTATTGGTTTTTTTTCCGCACTTGATGTCATATTTCTTATCCCTCTTCTTAGTCTGTAAATAAATTTTAACATAAAATCAAATAAATTTATTTAAGTTTATTTACAGAAAAATAAAAATAGCTAAAACAAATGAATAATTTATGCAATATTTCCTAAATATTGTATAAATTAATTGTAAATTAGCTATTTAAAAAAATTCAATTTAATTTTATTCATTGAAAAATTTATTAAAATTGATGAAAATCTACATTCAAATCACTTAACAAAAAAGTATAGTTTACATCTTTTCTTTCAACATGAATTTTCGTTTTTTCTCTTAATTTTTTATTATTATATAATCTTTCTATAAGTTCATAGCTTGGATTTATAGCATGAGCATTTCCAACTTTTTCAAACATAGAAAAATCCCCATTAGTATCTCCATAAGCATGTGAATTTTCTAAGTCTATATTATATTTTTCTGTCAAAAAATCAATTGATTTTTTCTTATTTTTGCTATCCCACATTGGCAATATTTTGCCTGTAAATTTATCTTTATCATCAAAAATATATTTTGTTGCGATAGTATGGTCAGCTCCATAAATTTTTGCAAAATCTCTAACCAAAAAATCTGGAGAGCCTGAGATAACAAATATTTTATATCCCATTTTTTTGTGATATTCTAAGGCATTTTTTGTCACTCTATAAATTTTACTTTGATTATTTTCGATAACTTTTTTTGCATATATATTTATAGTTTTTTTATCTATTCCTTTTAAATTTTTTTGATAAAGCAATGATGCTTTATCAAGGTAATCTTCATAAGGACCTTTTCTATCTTGATATTTTTGATATAAGGGTTTCACATTTTCTTCCCAATTTTCCTTATCTAAAATTCCGTCTTTTGTCATCAAAAAATAATGTTCTATTAATAATGAATTTCTAAATAAGGTTCCATCTATATCAAAAAATGCTGCCTTATTTTTTTGCATTTTTTTTCACCTTTTTTTGCTGATTGCTATCTTCTTTTACACCATTAACCAAATCGATTATAATTGCAGCAAAAATTCCTATAAAGGCATTTGATAGTAAAATCACTCCTATCCACGCCAAATTAAGTCCTATTGCTGTTGTTAAATTTACAAAAGCTATAATTCCAATAGCCAATCCAACAATTCCTATTATAAAAGATGGGTAAAATTTTACAATTTTATCGTCATTATTTTTGCTTATAAAATATGTCAACCCTATTATCACTAATGCTAAGATTGGCAAAACAATAAGCTTTGATATATTATTTGCTACTAAAGTTATTAAACCTGCCATATTTATTCCTTTTTTAAATCTATTCTATTAAATTTTATTTTTTTATCATATTCTAAAATTACAAATCCAGCCTTATTATCTCTTGGAAGAGTCGGAGAACCTGGATTTAGTAAATATAAGTTAAAATCTTTTAAATATTCAAAAAAATAAGCGTGAGTGTGACCAAAAATTACAATATTACAATCATAATCTAGGGCTTTTTGAAGAAGCTTTTTTTTAGAAAAATAGACTCCTTCTTTGTGACCATGAACTAACAAGATATTATTATCTCCTAGAGGTATTATTTGTTCAAATGAATTTTTATAATCTCCATAATCATTATTCCCCTTAACTGTTATATAATTTATACCAGTGATTTTTGAAATATTATAAGCATCACTGGTATAATCTCCAGCGTGTATCATAAAATCTACATGATTTTTTTTAATAAAATTCACTATAGAATGATAATCTCCATGAGTATCACTTGTTACTAATATCCTCATTAAATTCTTCTTTCAACAAAAATTTTTTAAATTTTCCTAAAGCCAAGGACCTATGACTATATAAATTCTTTTCTTCATCAGTCATTTGACCAAATGTTTTATCCAATTCTTTAACTTTAAAAATTTGATCATAGCCAAAGTCCTTATCGCCATATTCTTTTTTGCTTATTTCTCCATTTATTTGGCCATCAAAATAATAATCTTTTCCTTTATCATCTATAAAGCAAACTGTAGTTTTAAAATAAGCATCTCTATTTTCACAATTTTTTAATTCTTCTAATAGTTTATCTCTATTGTCTTTATATGTTGGATTATCTCCAGCATATCTATGAGAATAAACACCTGGTCTTAAATCTAGTGATTTTACAAATAAACCTGTATCATCAGCAAGTGTTGGTATTTTTAAAATTTCATACAGAGTTTTTGCTTTTTTATAAGCATTTTCTTTTAATGTTTCTCCATCTTCCTCAACTTCAAAATTATCTATATTATAATCTTTAGTCGTATATATTTTTATATTTTCCCCTAAAATTTCTTTAATTTCTCTAATCTTATCTTTGTTAGATGTTGCTAATACTATCTTCATATTCACCTCTTAATAAATCTTATCAAATATTTAAAAGCCAAGTCAATTATTTGTTTTATTAATGTATGATTATATTATTATCGCTGAATAATTTCTCCCATTTTTCAGCATACGAACCCAAACCTTGTTCAAACATAATAATATCTGTTGAATTTGATAGTTGAATTGAAAATTTAGGATTTGGATCTATTAGTCCATTTCTTACATTATAAAATAAAATTTCATCTGGAGTTTGTACAGCAACATATTGTCCATTAACTAGCTCAAAATAATCTTTGGCATGACTGTTAATATTTTTTATCATATCAACTGTTATGTCCTTTTTATTTTGTTCTAAAAGCTCTTCTGTTATTGCCATATCTATAGGAAATGACTTTTGTTCTAAATTTTCATCCTTTTTCATTTGATAAGAAGATTCCAATTGCCACAAACCAAAATTTCTTATAAAACCAAAATTTGTAAAATCGTAAGATATTTTATTATCATCAAGAGAGCCTACATTTTGACTAATTTGATCATAAACAACATTTTTAAATATATCCTTGCTCTTACTTTCTCCTGTAAATTCCTTAATTGTAAGAAAAGAATCATTTGATAACTGGTCAGTTTTTAACATAGCGTATTTATTTATTGGAAGTTTATCAGAAACTAAGGTGTAGTCAAAAGAAATATAATCTTCATCTACATAATTGATTTTTAAATCAATATCACTGTTTTCAAACTTATACTTATCCTTATTTTTTTTATCATTCATCTTGTTTTCTAATTTTATTGGATAAGCTAAAATATTATCGTATTTTTTATTTTTAGTATTTATTTCACATTTTAAACGCCAAAATTCTTCTTTTAAAGGGAAAAATATATGCTCAGCTTTTTCAATTCTCGCCATTTTATTTGGCTCAAGTCTTATACAATAAGTATAGTAATAATAATTTGGACTTGATGTATTATTATCTACTCTTTCCCTTACTCCTATTAATACACTTGTATCTTCTTCTACTTTTTCTCCAGTTTTTGTAGTAGTTCTTTCTTTTGACGCTCTCTTTGCATATTTTTTTATAACATTTCTTTTTACAGATTTATCGATTTTCTTTAAAATAACTGCGCAATCTTCTTGAATATAAAAGATTGTATCTTTGTCTAAAACAACAAAATCTCTAGAATACAATTGTCCTTGATTTGCTGATAAAATTTTTACATATGATTTTGATGATAAATCTAAATCTAAAGACCTACTTTCTAAATATGATTTTAAATTTACATATTTTGTAGAAAATTTTGGTGGATAAGCATAATCATCATTTAAAGCTACTAAATTTTTATCAATATATAATTTGTCATTTATTTTTACATTTGATAAATCAGTTGTGCCTGATGACTTTTTTATTTCGCTTACTTGCCATGTTCCTTTTAAAATTGGATCTTCTACTTTTGGAGCTTCAATTAATTCTGTTACATCTTCAGGTCTTCCAAAACTACAAGCAGTTAAAACAAAAAGAAATATTAATAGTATTAATTTTTTAAATTTTTTCATACTTTAGCCCTCGGTAAAACTACAATGACAGAAGTCCCAACTGTATATTTACTTTTTATTACAAGTTTTCCATCATGTGCTTTTACTATCTCTTCACAAATAGATAAGCCCAATCCAGTTTGGCTTTTTGATGAAGAACCTTTGAAAAATTTACTAGAAACAAAAGAAATTTCATCTTCTTTAATTCCTTCTCCATCATCTTTAACTTCAATATTTACATTTTCGTCTTCTTTGCTTATAAAAATATCAATATGCCCATCTTTTGGAGTAAATTTCATGGCATTGTCAATAATATTTATAAAGACTTCTTTCATTCTATTTTTATCACAATTAACAATAATTTCTTCGTAAGCAGTTTTAAAATCAAAATTTATTTTTTCATTTAAACTTCTAGGATAAAGTTGTTGATAAACTTCTTTTGCAATCTCAACAATATTAAGATCTTCTTTTTCATATTGAAAAGATGTAGAAGATAATCTTGAAAAGTTAAGAAGATCTTCTACCATAAGCGACAATCTTTCTCCCTCATTTTCAATTATAGTTAATCCTTGATTTAGCATATCTTCATTTTTTTGAATTTCTTTTGCTTGTAAAGTTATTGCCCAACCTTTAATAGAAGTAAGTGGAGTTCTAAGCTCATGTGAAACAGAAGATATAAATTCATTTTTCATATCTTCTCTTTTAACTATATTTTCACTCATATAATTAAGAGTTTGCCCTAGTTCGGAAATTTCATTTTTTCCATCTTCACTTGCTTTTACTTTAAAATCTCCCTGAGCTAATTTTTCTCCAACCTTTGTCAAATTTTTAATTGGTACAATCCATCTTTTTGATGCATAAAAAGAAACCACCAGCGCAAAAAGAAAAATTGTAAAGCCAAAAAATAAAAATATAATCATTTGATTATTTACATTTTCTTTTACCTTTGCAGTAGAAGAAATTAGCCTTATAATACCAATTTGTTTTTGGTTATCGCTTAATGGATATGAAAGAGCTATAACTTCTTCTCCTGTTTTTTTATTTATTATTTTTTGGTAAGAATATTCCCCTTTATTTGCATTGATAACATCAGTAGATTTTATTTTTGTACCAATTTTTGAAGAGCCAAGTGAATCAAATAAAACATTGGAAGAATTATCTAAGATTTGAACTTGGCTAACATTATTTCTATAAAAAGAATTTTTATCTCCAATTACAATCTCAGAAAGATCGTATCTTGACAAATAATTTGAATATAAAACCTGATTGTATTTTGCTTGATTAAGCATAGCTCCAACAAGTGCAGATTCATAATAATTAGTAATTGACCTATATGAAAAAATTTCAAATCCTACAACAACTAAAGTTACAAAAATCATTATTATTTTCATAATACTAAAAATTATGCTATTAAAATTTATTTTAAATAATGATTTTTTCTTTTTTTCTATCTCCATCTATAACCTGTTCCCCAAACTGTTTCTATATACTCGGGTCTTGCTGGATTTTCTTCAATTTTTGCTCTAATTCTTCTTATATTTACATCTACGATTTTTGTATCTGTGCTATAATTATCGCCCCAAGTATCTTTCATTATTTCCATTCTACTCATTGCCTTACCTTTATTTAAAATAAAGTTTTTTAATATTGTAAACTCAGTTGGTGTAACATCAATTTCTATATTATTTTTATAAAAATTTCTAGCATACAAATCTAATTTGAATACACCATCTTCAAGAACATTTTCGTTTTTTTCTTCTTTTTCTACATCAATAAATTTAACTCTTCTCATCAAAGATTTGACTCTTAAAATTAGCTCTTGAGGATTGAATGGTTTTATAATGTAATCATCACAGCCTCTTTCAAGACCTAAAATTTTATCAATATCCTGACTTTTTGCAGATACCATAATTATGCCAACTTTTGGATATTTTTTTCTTATGCTATCGCACACTTCATAGCCACTAATTCCTGGTAGCATTATATCTAAAATACAAACCAAAGGTTCTTCTTCATCTGCTAATCTCAATGCTTCTTCTCCACTACCAGCCTCAATAATATTAAATCCTGCATACTCAAGATTTATTTTCATAAATTGTCTGATATGTTCTTCATCATCGCAAATTAAAATTTTATCACTCATTTTTTAACCTTTCCATTGCAATTCTTCCTGCACCAATAACACCAGCTTCATTTAAAAATTTAGCTGATTTGATTTCAATTTTATCAGATAAATGGCAATATTTTTTGAAATTTTCCAAAACTTCATTCCACCAAAAATCTTTAGAATTTATTACTCCACCACCAACAATTATTAATTGAGGATCAAAAATATTTCTCAAGCTTGTTAAAAACCAAGCCAAATCGCTTGTAAATCTTTCAATGACTTTTTTTGCATTTTCATCATCATCATCATTAGCAAGTTTAAATATTTCTTCCCCATTTAATTCATTTCTTGTTAATTCTTCATAATGTCTTACAATAGCGGTTCCAGAACAATAACTTTCTGCACAACCACTTTGTCCACATGTACAATATTCTCCATCAGGATGTAAAATTATATGTCCAAGCTCTGCTCCTTGAAAATTACTTCCAGATAATAATCCCATTTTTTCATTATAAACAGCTCCGCCAAGTCCTGTTCCAATTGTAATCATAACTATATCATTATAACCTTTACCAGCTCCTAGCCATTTTTCACAAACCAAAGCTATATTTGCATCATTTTCTACAAATACAGGAAGTCCTGATATTTTTTCAAGTTCTTTTTTTAAATTAAGACCTGTCCAACCATCTATGTTTCCTGCAAAAGTAACTATTCCATTTTCTGAATCTATAAAACCAGGTGTTCCAACACCAATAGCTTCAATTTCATCAGTTTTTAAAAACTCTATAATTTTTGAAATATTTTCTAAAACTTTATCTTTTCCTTCTCTAGCACAAGTTTCAAGTCTATAAGTTTTTAAAATTTCTCCATTTTCATCAATTACAGCACCTTGGATTTTTGTTCCACCTATATCAAGTCCTATTGTTTTAGTCATTATCTTCTCCTATAAATTCTCTAAGTATTGAGTGATCGTCAATTATTTTTGTATTTTCAATTTCTACAAAATATGACAAAATATTTTCAAGCCTATCAACCATATAATAATATTTAGAATTCTTTGAAACTTGTTTGAAACATTCTATGGCGTATTTTTTTAGTGCATTATATTCATATATAAGTGATGAATCAACATAAAAATCTGCCCTATTTTGATAAGGGAAAATATATTTTTGCTCTCCTAATTTTACCTTATCCCAAGATTTTAAAGTTTCCAAAGTATCATATCCTCTGTACTTGTTGTCTCTAACTATTCTTCTTATAAGTCTCGTTTCAGTTGATGAAATTCTATTTGTTGAGTCTATATTTATACCTGTTAAAACTGAAACATAAATTTTGTATTTATTTTTTTCTGGTATATAGTCAGTAAGTTTTGGATTTAGAGCATGAATTCCTTCTATTATCAAAATCGTATTATCTTTCATTTTTATTTTTTTATTTGATAAGGTTCTAATTCCTTTTATAAAATTAAATGAAGGTAAAATAACTTCTTTGCCCTCTAAAAGATCTAATAAATCTTCATTTAAACTATGTAGATCTATTGCATCAATACTTTCAAAATCCTTATTTCCATTTTCATCTAAGGGCGTTTTATTTCTATCTACAAAATAATCATCAGTTGAAATTACATATGCATCTTTTCCCAATACCGCAAGCTGAATTGCTAATTTTTTTGCAGTAGTTGTCTTTCCTGATGAGGAAGGCCCTGCAAGCATAACTATATTCATATTATTTGCAATAATATCTTTGGCACATTTATTTAACTGATTATTATAATATGTTTCATTAACATTAACCAAGCTTTCAATTTTATCATTTATTACTAATTCATTTAAGTCGCTTGCAAAATTAATCCCCAGTAAATTTGTCCATCTTTTTGATCTTTCATATATTTTTGGTATATTAATTTGCTCTTTAAAATCTAATAACTTTGAATTTTCAGATTTTTTATAATTTATTAAAATTCCTGGATGATAATAAATTATATCAAAATCTTCTATCCAAGATGATTTTGGGCATAAATAATTAGTAAAAAAATAAAATTTATCTTTTACGTCGTATATATTTATTTCATTTAAATCTAAACTATTTAATAAATTGTACTTATCTAAGTCATCATTTTCTTTAAAGATTTTAAGAGCATCGGTTTTTTTGTAAGTTTTTTTAACAATTGGAAAATCTTCTTTTATTAGATTTTCCATCTCTTTTTTTATTTTTTCTATATCTTTATGTAAGATTTTAAAATTTTCAACTGATAAGTATAAGCAATTATTTACAGAATATTCTATATTAACTTTTTTGTTTTTATAAATTTTTTCTATTGCAAGCATACAAATCAAAGCTATGGTAGATTCATAGGATAAATTTGCTATGTGAGTATATTTTTTTATTAAATCTATTTTTTCATCTTGAAAAATTTTATAATTAAGATCTACAATTTTTCCATTCACATTTGCTAAAACATAATCTTTAAAATTATTTGGGTATTTTTCTTTTATAATTTCATATAAAAATTTTTTATTTGTTTTTAAAAACTCATCATTTAATAAGATTTCCATAGAAGACTTCCTCTTTTAGGTCATTAATTTTTCCTACTTGTCTTGAAATAAATATTTTTTTATCTAGATATGATAAATTATCAATAAAATCAAATTCTAATTTGTAGGCTAATAGAGCTTGATTATTAAGATTTATTTTTTTATAATCTATATTTGATTTACTATATTTTCTATCGCCAATAATTGGTGTAGAATTTTTATTTAATGAATATCTAATTTGATGGGTTTTTCCAGTAATAAGCTTACACTCTAGTAGCGTAAAATTATTTTTTGTTTCTAGAGGATGAAATTTTGTAATAATCCTTTTTCCATCTTCTTTTTCTTTTACCATGTTTTTATTTTCATTTTTTGAAATTCTAGTATCAATTTCAAAATCTTTATGAATTTCTCCTTCAACTATAGTAAGGTAATATTTATTTATCTTTCCTTGACGAATTGCTTTGTTAAGACTTCTAAGTGCTTTTGCATTTTTTGCTCCAATAATAAGTCCTGCAGTATTTCTATCAAGTCTATTTACTATACTTGGTTTAAAAGTTAAATCTCTACTGTTTACCTTGTTTGTTTTATATAAATATGAAGTCATCTGATCTACTATATTATTTCCATAATCATTTTTATTGGCAGCATGAGATAATACTCCAGATTTTTTGTCAATTATAATAATATTTTCATCTTCATATATTATATCAAGGTCAAAATCACTAGCTTTGAATTCTTTTTTTCTAACCCATTTTTTATAATCTTCATCTTTAATGTACATTGTAATAATATCGCCATTTTTGACGAAATCATCTTTTTTTGCTCTTTTATCATTTATTTTAAAATTTTTCTTTCTAATATTTTTTTGAATAAGTGATAAGGGAGCATTTTGTAAATATTTTCTTAAAAATCTGTCAAATCTTTGATTTGCATCATTTTCATTAATTTTAACTTCTATCATATTAATATGATTTATTAACATAGGAATCAATCATAGATATTTTTGCTTCATCCAAAAAACATTCTCTCTCTTTTAATTTTTGAAGAAGATTTTTATTTTTTGAATGCAGTATCAACTTATCAAAATCTTTTAGATATATCTCAAATATTTCACCTGTTAATCTTTTTGATTTTAATTTTATGAAATAAGCTTCTATATCCTTATAATCTATCAATTCAAGCAATTTTTCTGTTGCTAAATCTTTTAAATAATAATAATTTTCCCTATTGTTTATTTCTTGTTGATATTTTTTCTTTTTTCTAGAAATAAAAGTAAGAGCCATTTGATTAGATCTTTTTGCCATTATATTGTAATACTGATAATTATATACAGCTTCTAAAACAGAAGAAATATTTGAAAATGGTTTTAAATCGAGCTTTACCAAATATCTATAATTTAATTCTAAAAATTCATCTTTTCCAATTTTTTGATTAGTTAATAAATCAATGCTTTCCTTTCTCCATTTATTGAAAGATTCTAATTTTTTTACTTCATCTAACATAATATCAAAAAACCGTCTCTTAGAGACGGCTTAAATTTAATCTAATAATTTTGTTTCGTGAATTTCTGCATCAAGAGATTCAGGTATATCACTTGACTTACAATCTAGGCCAAGATAAACATCTACATTACATTCATTTGAAAGTTTAGTTAAGTCATCTGAAAGTTTCTCAATATTTTCACTATTAATATCAATTATATCGTAGATACCATCAATATAAATTTTTCCAATATCATAATCTCTTGCTAATATTCCAGCTATAAATCCTCTAAAAGATTCTACAGAATCTATAAAAAAGTTTGAGGCATCAATTAGTCTTACAGAATGGTCAAGTGAATAAATTTGTTCATTATCACTATCAACAAATACTATATTTGTGTTTCCTTTACCTTTTTCATCATTAGCTTGGTCTATTAACCATTTTGTTTTTCCACTTCCTGATGGTCCTAATACTAAATAAATCATTTCATCTCTCCCTTTAATTTTTTATATTCTTTTTGGCAACTCATATCGCCTTGAAAAATATTATTTTCGTTCATATAATCTATAATTTCATCTCTAATCATCCACCATGAACAGTTCCAATTACAAAAAACGGAATCTTCTTTAGGTGCTCTTCCTACAAGTCTTTGTATTGCTATATCCTTATTAATATATCTCAAAAACAAAATAACATTTTTTTGATAATCTTCTTTTGAGGGCATTTTAAATTCATTGTTTTGATACATTTTTTCAAGTTTTGTATTTTTTATTACAAACAAGGAATGAATTTTAACCTCTTTTACTCTAAGTACATTAATAATCCTAGCAGTTTCAATTATATCTTCATCATCATCCCAAGGAAGTGATAAGATAACATGAGTACAAATCCTAAATCCATATTCATTTATCATATTGCAAGCTTTTATAAAGTCAGCTAAATCTTCACATCTATTAAGAATCTTTAGAGTTTTATAATTTGCAGTTTGTAAACCCAATTCTATGATTATATCAATCCCTGTTTTTTTTGAAAAATCACTTAAAAAATCTAATTTTTTATAAGTTATACAATCACTTCTAGTTGATATTGATATAGCTACAATATATTCTTTGTTGCAAGCTTCAATAATATTTTTGAATTTTTCGAACTCTACATAAGTATTTGAAAAGTTTTGAAAATAAGCTATGAACTTTTTTGCTTTATATCTACTACCTATATAATTTTTATTTATCTCTAATTGCCTATCAACTGTCAAAAATGAAGGTAAGTTTTCAAAACTTCCCCCACTTTCCGAGCAAAAAATACATCCTTTTGTACTTTTTTCTCCATCCCTGTTTGGACAAGATAAAGATAATTTTACAGGTAGTTTATATACCTTTTGTCCATATTCTAATTTGTAATATTCTGATATAGGAAAATATGGTAAATCCCTATTCATTTAAATCACTATCTTCTAAATCACTTTCGTATTCACTTACAATCTCATCAATTGTATCGTAATCCCAATAATGTGAAAATAAATGATATATTTCATCAAGTTTATCTTCATCTTCTAAAGAATTTAATTTGATTTCTCCGCTTTCTTCATCCTCTAATTCATACAAGAGAATAATAAGTTCGCTGTTTTCAGAATCAACTAAGGCTATATAATCAACGCCATCTACAGAAAATATATCAATTAAATAACATTGTCTTGGATTCTCATCCAATTGCAATTCAATTATTGCTTTTCCTTCATTTTTTTCAAACTCAATTTCATGATTATGAATTTCTAATTTTTTTGACATCTTCACTCCAAATTTTTATTTAGTTTAAATAAAACTTCCTTAATTAAAGAAAAAGTTTCTAAAATATCTTTAAAATCACAAGCAGAATTTATCATATCCACTTGTTTATATTTTACCCCAATTGATATCATATTAACATTAAATTTATAAAAAATCAGGTTGCAGTCTAAAGAATATTGTGTTTTTATTATCTCTAAATTACTCTTATATAAATAATCATAGGTATCTTTAAATATAAGAGCCAGATCATTTTCTTTATTTTGCCATGAAGGAATTGATAACCTATTTGTAAATTCTCCCCCATTAATATCACTAGCAAGCTTAGTTTGTTCTAACATTCTGCTTAAACTTTCCTCAGATAAGGACCTAAAAATCATAACAGCATTTAATTTATAACTTGAAGTTCTTACTTTTGTTAAAACCGAAGAAGATATTGTGGTTTTTGTATTACTATCTACAGAAAATGTTCCATTTAATGATAATTCAACAAAAGAAGCTATGTGATTGTATGATTCTTGAGTCATTGGATAAAATTTTAATTTATCTATCTTTTTTATTTCAAATTTTAAATTTGGTTCAATTTTTAAATTTGCAGTTAAATATTCGCTTTCAAATAAATAAAATACATCTAATAAATCATTTTCGAATTCATTTTTACAAACTAAGTCTACAAAACAATAAGATGGTGTTTTGTCGTGCTTGCCACCGCCTTCAATATTAATTACATCTAAATCAACTTTTGATTTTATTTTTCTAATAAAAGTCATCAACATTTTTATTGTATTTTTGAAAACATTATTGAAATCATTCGAAAAATTATCGCCAGCTATATTTTTAAGACTTATTCTATAAATCAAATTATTTTCTAAGAAACTTTCTTCATCAATTTCTTTCCTATTTATAGGAATTCCAACTGTACTTATAGTATGTGAAGCAAAACTTTCTGCTATGCAATCAGATTCATTTAAATTTAAATTAATAATATTTTTTGATCTTATAACGGATCTTAAAACAGAAAAATCTTTATTATAATCATTTATATAATTATTTGTTAATAAAATATCAAAATTATTTATACCTTCTTCCAAAAGCATTGTTATCGATAAAATCCCGCTTATTTCAGTTGGATTTAAATTTGTTTCAAATGAAAAATCTTCATCTTCCTTAATTTCAATAAAAGAAGATTGGTTTATTTTATCACTAATATTTAGGTGTAAAACAGCTTTCGAATTTTCATTTTTTATATAATAACAATCATTTATTAAAAGTATAACTAATTTTCTTTCCTTAGCTTTTGACAAAACAAATTTTATAAGCGATTTTTTATCATCAATTACTTTAATATATTCACTTAAATCTTTTGCAATTGCCCTTAGCTTATTGGAATAATTCGACTTTTCCATAAAATTTCCTTCTTAGTAATATTTTTTAACTTCTACCTTCTCTTTGATTTTTCTTGTTTTTTCTAAATATTTTTCTTGTCTTTTTATCATCAAAAGTGTATCGTGAATTCTATCTTTTATTTCATCAAATTCTGGTAAATACTCATCATGTGTATGGTCTAATTTTATTATATGATAACCAAATTGTGTCTTTACTGGTTTTGAAATTTCTCCCTCTCCTAGTTTATCAAGGGCTTCTTCAAATTCTTTAACCATAGTTCCTTTTGGAAATTCTCCCAAATCTCCATTTTTTGAGCCATTATCTTTTGAATATTTATTAGCAGCATCTTCAAAACTTAAACCATCATTTATTTCATTTAAAATATTTTTGGCACTTTCTTCATCGTCTACTAAAATATGACTTGCTCTGTAAGATTTTGGTTTTTTAACCACTTCTTTATTGTTATCATAATAATTTTTAATTTCTTCGTCGCTTACTTCTATGCTTTCAAATAATTTGTGCATTGCATAATTTTTAAGCATATTTTCCTTTGTTATTTCTAACTCTTTAGTAAATTCTTCATCTTCATCTAGTTTGTTTTCTAATGCATCTATATACATCAATTCCTGATTAACTAACTCGTCTGTAATTTGATGAATTCCTTGTGGATTCAAAAATTGTTGTCCGCCTTGCATTTGTGTAATAAAGCTTACAACATCTTTTTGACTAATTTTTTTACCATTTACTTCTGCTAATATATCATTATTTTTTTCTGTCATTTTACCTCTCCAATAATTGTATTTTTTTAGGATAAATCTTAATATATTTATCTTTATAAAGTCTACCTATAGCTCTTTTATAGGCAGATTTTGAAAATCCAAATATTTTATAAATCTTATCAGGAGATGACTTATCTCCCAAATTTAAGAAACCATTATTTTCTTCCAAATAATCTAATATTTTTTGACAATCATCATCTATTTCAAGATAAGATCTTTTTCTATTAGATAATTCAATTTTACCATCTTCTCTTACTTCTTTGACTCTTAATTTTAAAAGTTCTCCCTCAATATGAACTCCATTTAATTCTTTAATTCTTATTAACGAGTCAAATTGATTATTAATCGCAATGAAAGCTCCTATATGTTTATTTATAGAATAAATTCTTCCTTCAACAATATCATTTTCTTTAAAATTATGGTCAAACGATAACATATCCCTAATTTTACTTGTTAAAATAGGCATATTTTGATCATCTATGATAAGTCCAACTGGATAAGTCATATCTTTAATAACCTTATATGTTTTCTCACTAGCTGGCATTAATAATTTTATTTTATCTTGGTATAAAAAATATGCTCCATTTTTTTTGACATCTATACACTTTAAACTATATATTTTTCCACTTTCAATATCAAGATTTATGCTTGCTCTTAAAGTATTATTCTTATCAAAATAAATATATGTCTTTATTTCATCGCCTTGTTTGTATTCTTTTACTTCATTTTTGTCAATTACAGCATCGCCATACTTTGTTTGTATGTATGCCTTATTTTTATTAAATCTTTTTATTTTTAAATTTTTAATTTAAATCACTCCCATTTATTCAAAAACTTGATATGTAAATCCTTCTCCTAGCACTTCTGATATAGCATGAGTAAAAACAAATGCGTTTTTGTCAATTTTTAATATATCATCTCTAATAGGTATGTATTTTCTAAAAGGAACTACAGTTAATATTATATTTCTTTCTTTATGAGAGAAACCTCCCTCTGCTTTGTAGAGGCTTACTCCTCTTCTATATTTACCCAAAATCATTTTATTAATTTCATCACTATAATCACTAATAACAGTAATGGCAATTTTTCTTCCTAATCCTTGTATGAAATAATTAAAACCAAATGATTGAATAATAACAGATAAAACCGCATACAAAGCAGTTTCAACACCAAATTCTTTGACTGCCATCAAAACTACAAGAGAGTCGATAATAAATAAAGATTTTGCTACTGTCATATTAAAATATTTGTTTATTATTGCAGCAATTATATCTGTTCCTCCAGAAGATGCATCATTAAAAAAAATACAACTTAAAGAATAAGATACAATACCTGCACCAAAGAATACGTTTATTATCAAATCATCAGTTAAAATTGTTTGGGGAAAATATCTTTCAAAAAACATTATAGCCAAGGAAATAATTGATGCAGACAAGACTGTCTTTTTCCCAAAATCTTTTCCCATAAGTAAAAAAGCCATAATAAATAAAATTATATTTAAAATTAAATACCATTGTCCAACCGTGAAAAAATTAAAAAGTTTTGCCATAATTAAAGAAATTCCAGTGACACCACCTGGTGCAATATTATGTTGAACTAAAAAAAAATATAAGCCGAATGCTAATAATATTGAATTAAATCCAATATTAAAAACTTTTTTGAAATTTTTTACCATACTATCTTTCCCTTTTGTAAATATTTATATAAATTTTATCATATTTTTTAATTTTCTACAATAAATCAAAATTTGATTTTAATTTACAAAAAAATAAAAGGCTAAAAAAATATACTTTCTTAGCCTCTTTATAAAATTTATTTTGCCCATGTAGGAATGATTTCTGAAAAATTATCATACATATTTAAAATCGCTTCAATTTCTTGCTCATTTAAATATGGTTCTTTTTTATCTCTAATATCAACCAAAGATTCTAGAATATAATAAACTTGATAGAAACTTAATAGCCTATAAAATTTTCTTGAAATAACTTCATCGTTATGATAAGAATCAAGAACTCCTTTAGCAAATTCAGGATATTTTATAGCAATTTTATTTATATTTACAAAATCACTAACTCCATCTCCAATTTTAATTTCTTTTAAGCCTCTAATATCAATTTCTCCATCATCAAATATCCTAATATTTTTTTCACTTATATTTTGATACAAAGAATTAAAGGCAGTATTTTTGCATATATATTTATTTGAGGTCAAATAATCAATCAAAATATAATCGTTATTATCATTAATCTTATTTAACCCATGCCTATAAAGTAAGAAATTGACTTTTGTATCTACATTTTTATACCAATCAAATCCATCATACTCATCAATTTTTTTGATATGAATATTTTTTAGAATTTTACCAAATTTTATACCAATATTATATATTTCATCTTTTTTAAGCTTATCTAAATAATCTCCCAAGGAAATTTCATCCCTGTACTCAAATATTTTGTAAGATTTGTTAATATCTGGCATTATTCCTATTTCAAATAAATCCAAAGTATCTAATAAATCTATACTTTTTAGATAATTATTAATAATTTCTTCTTTTTTTAATTTATCAAAATCATCCATTGAATACAAACCCAAAACATAAGATTTTTCATTTGAAATCACTCTAATTTTATTAGATGAAATGTCTTCAATTGAAGATATATTTTTAATTTTATCTGTAAAAAATTTGGTTCTTTTAATAATATCTAGAGATTTATCATTCATTTTTTTATCCATTAATTATGTTTTTCTATTGACTCCTCAACATCTTTAACATCTTCTAAATCTAAAATAGTTAAGGCAAATTTTTCTTCTTCTTTAAAATTAGAATTTAAAATAATATCTTTAACTTTTGGAAGTTTTGAAGCTGAGCCTGAAAATTCGTCTAATCCAAGTCCTAACAATAGTTTTGTTGCCTTTGTATCTGAGGCAAATTGTCCACACATTCCAGTCCATTTTCCAGCTTTGTGACTTTCATCAATAACATGTTTAATAGATCTAATTACTGCTGGATTAAAATTGTTATAAATATCTGAAATATTTTCATTTCCCCTGTCACAAGCTAGTGTATATTGAGTGAGGTCATTTGTTCCTATTGAAAAGAAATCAGAATATTTTATTAATTTATCTGCCATAATAATTGAAGCTGATGTTTCAACCATAATTCCAAGATCTATGTCTTTATTATAAGCAATTCCCTCTTTATCAAGGTCTTTTTTCAATTCTTCAAGTATTAGTCTAGTTTGTTTTATTTCATCAGTTGAAATTACAAAAGGAAGCATTATTTTTAAATTTCCATAGGCTGATGCTCTTAGTAAAGCTCTTAATTGGTCTTTAAAAATATCTTGGTGGTCTAAGCAGAATCTAATTGCTCTGTAACCTAAGAATGGATTTTCTTCTTTTGGAAAATCATAATAATCAAGTCCCTTATCTCCACCTATATCTAAAGTTCTTACAACCAAAGGTTTTTCTCCAAGCATTTGTGTAGCTTCTTTGTAAACTTCATATTGTTCTTCTTCTGTTGGGAAATGATCATTTTCCATATATAAAAATTCTGTTCTAAATAAACCAACCCCATCGCAACCATGTTCAATTGCTACTTTTAAATCTTCAATATTTCCAATATTTGCAGAAACTTCACAAACTTTACCATCCAAAGTTTTAGCTTCTAGATTTTTAACTTTTTCAAGTCTTTGTTTTTCTTCTTTTTCTTTTTCAATTAAATTTTTATAATCTTCTATTTCTTTTTCGCTAGGATCTACAATTAAAATTCCTTGATTTCCATCAATTATTGCTAGCTGTTCGCCTTTAATCTTACTTGAAACATCTTGCATACCTACAAGTGCTGGAATATCTAAATTTTGTGCAATTATTGAAACGTGAGAAGTTTTTCCTCCAAGGTCTGTTGCAAATCCTAAAACTTTTTCCTTATCCATATTTGATGTATCAGAAGGTGTAAGTTCCTTAGAAATAATAATGCATTCTTCATCTAATTTTGATAAATCTTTAGGTACAACATTTTTAATTTTGCAAAGAACTTGAAATCCAATATCTTTGTAGTCATCAGCTCTTTCTTTTAAATATTCATCTTCTAGAGCTGACATAATCATTACCATTTGCTCAACTGTTTCATTTGTAGCAAGCTCAGCATTTTTATTTTCATTTTGAATTTTTTCTTTGATTGTATCTACAAAATAAGGATCTTGTAATAATTCCTTATGAGCTCTAACAATATTTAAAACTTCTTCATTTTGTTCATTTTTTTCTTTGTAATCCAAATCGTTAAAATAGGAACTGATAGCATCTTCTACTTTTTTAATGTGTAAATCTTTATCTTGATCACTAATATTTGACTTATCAATAACTAATTCTTCTTTACTAAATAGAAAAAGCTTTGCAATAGCAACTCCATTTGAAGCTATAATACCTTTTAGTTTATTAGACATATCTTAAATTTCCTTTCTATTATAAAAATATAGGGGTACTTGATGTACCCCTTAATTAATTATTCTGATAAGTTATCTATAAAATCAGTTAATTTATCTGCAAATGCTTCTTCGTCTTCGCCTTCAACAATGATACCAATTTCTGTACCTTTTGAAATCCCAAGACTCATAACATTGAAAATGCTTTTTGCGTTAGCTTCTTTTCCATCTTTAACTAATTTTACATCACCTGGGTAATTTTTTACAAATTGAACCAAAGATGCTGCTGGTCTTGCGTGAAGACCTGTTTCGTTAGTTACAACAATTTTTCTTTCTGCCATAATTGCCTCCTAAATTATTATATTATTATTTTAACATTTAAATAAGTTACATTCAACTAATGCTTTTTTGTACTATCTCTTTCTATTAATTGAGCATCCAAAACCCAATCATTTTCTAGTATATCTTCTTCGCCTCTTATTCTTTTAATCAAAGCTCTTATTCCTATTGCTCCTATATCATAATTTGGTATAGAAACAGTAGTTAATTTTGGTCTATATACTCTAGAAATTTCAAAATTTCCAAATCCTGCTACTGAATAATCTTCTGGAATTTTTATATTGTTATCATAGCAATATGAAATAAATCCAACCGCAGTTTGATCGTTATAAAAGCTTATAGCACTTACATTTTCACTTTTAGCTTGAGATATAACTTCTTCCCCAATATTATACCCATCATCACTATTTTTTCCATCAGCTTCTATAATAATAGATTTTAAATCATTTTCATTAACAAATTTTTCATATCCTTTGATTTTTACATCTGTTAAATAATTATGTTCTTTTAAAGTAACGTAAGCAATATTTTCATGCCCTTGTTCATATAAGTATTTTGTTAATTCATATTCTTCTTTTTCATAATCTATTTTTACAGTATTTATTTTTTTGAAATCGTGGAATTTATCTAATAATAAAAATGGTATTTTATTATCTCTCAATTTAACTAGAATTTCTGCAGAAATATCTTCACTTATTACTACAATTCCTTCAACTTGTTTTGTTGACAAAAAGTCTATCGCATTTTCTAGAGAATTATCATCTCCATAAGTACTTGAAAGAATTATATCGTATTTATATAAGTGACCAATTTCTTCAACGCCTCTAATTAGTTGAGCCATATATTCAATTCCAATATCTTCAACTATTACACCAATTAGATTAGATTTTTTCATAACCAAACTTCTTGCTAGTTCGTTAGGTTTAAAATCCAATTTGTTAATTGCATCTAGTACTTTTTTTCTTGCTTCAGGACTAACAGGTTTTGAATCATTCATTACTCTCGATACAGTGGAAATTGATACACCTGCAAGTTTTGCTACATCTTTAATTGTAGGTTGTGCCATATATGCTCCTTTCATTATTAAACAATAATAAAGACCATCAAATGATGGCCTATCTTCCTGATATTACGCTTCTAACTATATCAAACACATCCATAATTAATGACGCATAATCATTTATTGAAGCAATTCCTTCTCCAAATGTATCAGTTGTATCTATTACGCTTTCTCCAAAATAGTTCACTGTATCTTTTATATCTACAGTTATATCACTTACATTAGAAATAGCTAGATTTGCATTGGATATAGCCATTTTTAGGTTAGGATCAGAAACTAATCCATTTACATTTTCTACTAAAATATTTGCTTGATCAACCAAGTTTGGTAGTTTATTTATTACATTATCTAAATTATCTTCATTTTTGTCAACAATTTTTTGAATAGATTGAACCAAACCTGATGCTTTTTTCAAAAACATAGCAAGAAATACAATAGCGATTATGCCTACTAATACTAAGATAATATCTCCTATTAATCTTAAATTTATGGTAACCATTATCTACTCCTTACTTATTTTTTTTATCTTCTGCTCTTCTTACTTCTCCAGCTTTCTTTTTAGTATCTTCTGCTACTTCTTTAACTTCTTCTTTGCCTTCTTTGACGTCTTTTTTAGCTTCTTTTGCGCCTTCTTTTGCAGCATCTTTAACGTCTTTAGCATCTTCTTTTAATTTTTCAGCTTCTTCTTTAACATCTTTTGCATTATCTTTTAGATTTGCTTTTGTTTTTTCATAAGTATCTTTAACTACTTTTTTTCCTTCTTCAAAGCCTTCTTCAATTGGTTGTAGTTCTGTATATGCTCTATCCTTAAAATCAACGTATGATTCTTTAGCACTTTCTACAAAATCATTTGTTGTATCTTTAACTTGATTAATTGTGTTATCAACAGAATTAACAATATCTTTTCTTAAATTTTTACCAGATTTTGGTGCAAGTAATAAACCAGCAGCAACTCCTGCAACAGCTCCAACCAAAGCTCCTTGAGCTCTCATTCTGCTATCGTGATTTTTCATTTTCCAAATTTCATATTTAATTTCTCTTTGTTTTCTTTGTGCTTTACTTTCAATATAATCAGCTATACTCATAATAACTCTCCTTATTTATTATTTTTTAAATTTTTGTTCTTATAGATTTATACCCACTATTGGATAAAAACAACAAAATATAAAAAAAATCCAAGGCGGCCCTATTATTTAATACCTTCGCGTAAGTGAAGGTGGGTTTGCTGTTTGAAATATCTGACTTCCACTCAAAGGAGGCTTGCCATCAAAGTCAAAACTCCGCAATCCCTTATAAATGTTGTAGGTTTAAATTTGGACCTTGCCCCTTGGAATACCTTTATTATATATCATGAAAAGCATAATTGCAAATTAGCTATTGTCTCTTAAAAGACTAGAATTTAAATATTTATCAAAATTTGGTCGTGATAATATCGTTATTTTTTCTCCATCTCTAAATCTTAAAAAACTTACCTTGTATGAATGCAATAAAAACCTGTCCAATTTATATTTTGAACCATAAAGTTTATCACCAATTATTGGATGATTTAAATTTGATAAGGAAATTCTAATTTGATGAGTTTTGCCTGTAAAAATTTTGCAATAAATTAGGGAAAATTTATCGTATAATTTTATATTTTTAAAATATGTTTTTATTTCATCGCCTTCATCTGCTATTTTCATTTTTTTATTATTTTCATCATAATTTATCTTCAAAAAAATTGTTTTATCTATTTCTAAATTTCCTTCTACAAGCGCCAAATATTCTTTATCAAAATCATTATTTTCTATTAATTTTTGGTAATATGCTTGGGCATAAGGATTTTTTGCAAGCAAAATAATTCCTGATGTATTCATATCAAGTCTATTTATAAATCTAACTTGAGATTTTATATTATTTTTCAAAAAATAATAGCTAATATAATTTGCCAAACTTTCTTGACCTTTAGAATTTACAGTAAGATTTGCGTCTTTGTCTATAGCAATTATATCTTGATCTTCATATAAAATTTCAAGCTCTTTATTTATCGGCTCATAATTAAGTGATTCATCTTCAATAATTATTTTAATATTGTCATCTGGATTTAATTTAACATTTTTTTCTATTTTTTTATCATTAACTAAGATAGAATTTTTAATTATTTTTTTATAAGCCCTATTTGAAATATTCTTATCTAACAAGAATTTTTTTAAACTAATCTTTCTATCTGCTTTAAATTCAATATATGTCATTTTTTCCTCAAAAATTTTTTTATGTTATAATTAATTATATCTTAAGAAAGGTAAGTAACAATGAATAAAACGATTAATATTTTCAAAAATAAATCTAGATATACTAAAAATATTTATAATAAAACTAGAGCAATATTAAAAGATTTTGGATATGAAATTTCCAATAACTATGATCCAAACGCTTGCTTAAACCTTGTTATTGGTGGAGATGGAACATTTTTAAACGCTGTAAAGCTTTCAAAATTTTCTCAAATTCCTTTTATAGGTATAAACACAGGTCATTTAGGTTTCTATCAAGAAGTAAATCCTGACAATATTGAAGATTTTGTAAGAAGATTATCTGAAAAAAATTATTATATGGAAAAACTTGCAATTCTCGAATCAAATATTGGTAATAATAAAATTAATGCTGTAAATGAAGTTGTAGTAAAAAGCAACAGAAATCAAATTGTAAGGCTTAGACTTTTTATTGATGGAAATTTTATAGAAAATTTTTCAGGAGATGGTCTAATAATATCTACTCCTCACGGTTCAACAGCTTATAACTTATCATCAAACGGAGCAATTTTGCACCAATCTCTTGAGGGCTTTCAACTTACACCAATTGCACCTATTTTTTCAAGTTTAAATAGGTCATTAAAGGCACCAATAATTTTGCCGAAAAATGCTGAAATCGAAATTAATGTTAGCAAAAGAGATAATTATCACACAGTTTTCTTGTTTGATGGCAAAGAATATAAGACAAATAGTTTTAAAATAAGCACAAAAATTTCTAATAAGGAACTAAAAAAGCTTATTTTAAATAAAAACCATTATTGGTCTAATATAAAAAATAAGCTTTTGTAATTTTTTATTATAATTATATATTCACAATAAAAATGCTTTGGAAGTTTTTTATACCAAAGCATTTTTTAATTATTTTAATTTAGATTGACATTATTTACAATACTTGTAATTAACTCTCCTGCAATTGGAGCAGCTGTAATTCCTGCTGTATCATCAGAATCTTCTATAACAATAGCAAAGGCTAATTTAGGTTGATAAGCTGGAGCAAATCCAACAAACCAAGCATCTGTTGTTCCGTTTTTTTTATCAGCCGTTCCAGTTTTTCCTGCTATTTGTACAGTTCTGGTGTATGCATTTGTTCCCGTTCCTCTATTTACAACATCAACCATAAAATCTCTAATATAATTAGAATTTTCTACACTTGTAACATCTGATATTACTTTACTTTCACTTTCTTTTATTATTTTTCCATCTTTGTTTACAACATTTTTTACAAGTCTTGGTTGCATCATTTTTCCATTATTAGCGATTGTAGATGCAATCATTGCCATGTGAAGCGGAGTAACTTTTGTCTTACCATATCCAAATCCTGTCATCGCTAAATCAACTTGATTTAAATCATCAAATGGAATTTTGGAATTTATTTTTTCTATATCAAATTTATAATCCTTATTGAACATATATTTTTCAGCTATTTGTTTATAAAAATCTTTACCTAATTCATCTGTTTTTGATGCAAAATAAGTATTAACAGAATTTAAAAACGCTGATCTTAAATTTAAATTCCCATAAGAATATCCACCATAATTTTCTATATCATAGCCTTGAATTTTAACTTTTCCTGTATCGTTATAATGAGTATTTAATTTACTCTCTAATATTGCATTAGCAGTAACAATCTTCATTGAAGAACCAGGTCTATAAATTCCTTGACTGGATCTATTAAGCAAAGGTGCATTTGTGTTTTGAATTAACATATCCCAATCTTGGTCTAGGCTGTTTGGATCATAAGATGGTTTTGAAACCATTGCCAAAACTTCTCCATTTCTTGGATCCATAACGACAATAGAGCCAATATGATCTCCCAAACTTTCGTAGGCTATTTTTTGAATTGTTTGGTCAATTGTTAAATTTAAATTATTTCCTACTCCAGATTTTTCAACCATATCTCTTATTTTTGATGTTGGTTGGTCTGAAATATCTAATAATTCCTTATTGTAAGTTTTTTCTAAACCACTTTTTCCATACTTAATTGAATTATATCCAGTAAAAGCCGAATTTATTTTCCCATTTTTATAAACTCTTATACTATTTCCATTATCATCTTTTTCGTTATATACTAAAAGATTTCCATTTCTATCGTAGATATTTCCTCTTTTAATTACATTTTCATTTACCCAATTTCTTTTATTATGACTGTTATCAGCTAGAGTTTGAGCTTTAAATAATTGAAAATATACCAAATATAAAACTATAGATAAAAACAAAAGAATAAAAAGCATCATAACATATATTAATCTTTTATTCATAGTTGATTTTTCTAATATATGTTTGTTATCTTCGTCTTTTAATCTTTGTTTTTTTTCCATATCTAAGATTTTTTGAATAAATGGCTTTTCTTTATCTTTCTTCTTTTTCATTATCATCACCATTTTCTATTTTTTGACCACAATATTGTAGGCAGGCTAATAAAATAAAACCTGATACCATTGAGGAGCCTCCTGCAGAAATAAATGGAAGAGTAACACCTGTTAATGGAATAAGTTTTAAAACTCCACCTAAAATTATCAAGGTTTGAAGCGCAAAAAGCCCCCCTATACCAAAAGCAAGTATTGAAAAGAATTTATTTTCTTGTTGAAGAGCAATTTTTATTGCCCTATAAACTAAAATCAAGAACAATAAAACTACTGCAATTCCCATAAAAATCCCATATTCTTCACAAATTGCAGGAAAAATAAAATCACTTTCTGCAACTGGAATATAATCAGGTCTACCCAAGCCTATTCCTGTACCAAACAATCCACCACTTGCAAGAGCAAATAATGATTGAGTAATTTGGTAACCCTTATCGTCAATAACAGACCATGGATCAAGCCATGTTTGTACCCTAACTCTAATATGAGAAAATAAAAAATATGCAAGTATAGCTCCCAAAATTGTAAATATTACGTTCAAAAGAATAAGCTTTCTATCTCTTTCATAAACAAATTGTGTCAAAATCATTGTTCCAAAAAATATTAAAGCTGTTCCCAATTCTTTTTGAATAAAAAACATCAAAATAAAAAAGTAAATTCCAATATTCAAATAATACTTACCAAATGCTTTTTTTCTATATTTATTGTAATTTGTATAAAAGCTTGCCACAAAAAATATAAAAGGAATTTTAATAAATTCTGATGGTTGTATGGTAATAGGACCAATTACAATCCAGTTTTTCGCACCACCAGATGCAAAACCAAATACCAAAGTTGCCATAAATAAAACTATAGAAATTACAAAATAAAAAATAATGTAATCATCCCAATTTTTTATTTTTGGCAATATAAAATAGGTAATAAAAAATACAACCACACCAATTATATAAAACAACAATTGCTTTTTCCCTAAAGCAGGATCTAGCCTATAAATCATAGCAACGCCAATTGAAAACAACATATTTACAATAAGTAATAAAATACTATCGCTTCTTGTAAATTTATTAGCCAAAACTGTAGATAATATTGTTGTAATTAGTATTGTTAAATAGGAATAGAAATCTCTGCTTTGTAAATGTTTAGCATTGTAAATCATTGACAAACTTAAACTTAAAAATTCAAATACAAATAAAAGAAATAAAGCAGAATTTTTATATTGTCTTTGCCTGGTGATATTTATATTTTCATTTTTAATCATCTTCATCACCGTTTATAAATAAGAATTTAAGTTCTCCAAATTTAATAATATCCTTGTTTTTTAATTCTATCGCTTCATTAATTCTTTCATCATTTAAAAAAGTTCCATTAGAAGAGTTCATATCTTCCAAAAAATAAATACCTTGGTCTAAAATAATTCTCGCATGAAAACTTGATAAAAATTTGTCTTTTATGCAAATAGTATTTTTATCATCTCTTCCAATAGTATTATTGTCGCCAATATAATAATATTCTTGTACTTTAAATTTGTGTTCTTGATTTTGATTTATGAATTGTAAATATGTATCAGATATTTGCTCTTTTTTAATAGCATATCTAACATCATAATATATTATTCTAATAATTGAATAGATAAAGTACAAAACAATAACAACAAATACATATTTTAAAATTGTTGATAATAATTGATATAAAGTTAAATTTCCAAAAACTTGAATAGAAAATACTTTATCTATAAAGTTAAAAAATTGATCCATAAAACCTCCTTACTTCCTGTTTACTTATTTTATCAGAAATTTAAAATTCTTTAAAATATCCTTATTAAAAATATCTAATATAAAAGCCTTAGATAAATTTGTGTTAAAATCAAGTTTAAACCCACGATAATTTTTTGACAATATATATATATATATATATTATAATGAAAATAATAAAATTGAAATATTTAAATAATGAAAATTTAATACAATAAAATTATATAAGGAGATAAAATAATGAGTTCTGAGCATAATAATATCATAAGAGAATTTAATTTTGAAAGTTTACCATTACCATTTTCTGCACAAAGACATATTCAAGTATATGAAGATGTAATATATTATAATGATACTAAATTATTTGGAAATAATAATTCCTATGGAAAAATCAGAGTTGATAGAATATACGATGCCTATATTATGCATTATAAAAGTAATAAACGTCATATATTATTATTACTTCTATTCTTTTTTGCTTTTATCAAGCTCAATAATGCTATATTATTTTTTATATCCGTATATTTTCTTTGTAGACTTATTTTATTTAAAAAGTATTTTATAAAATTAGAAATGGAGAATGGTAGTTATTTTGTAATAAATTTTTATACATGGGAAGAAGATATATGTCATGAAATTTATGATTCTATTGATTATATGTTAGACAAAAGAGTTGATGATACTAATATAGGCAGATATATTAATAAATAAAATCTGTTTCAATATTAATATTTATATATATATGCAATTAATTTAAATAAAAAATTAAGTGCCAAGTGGTTTTTCTTGGCACTTAATTTCTAATCAATTTTATCAATTATTTTATTTACTTCATCTTTCAATTTATCTTTTTTAATTTCTGACTCTTTTTTACTTTTTTCTATTACATTTAGGTATAATTTAATTTTTGGCTCTGTTCCTGATGGTCTTAATACAAACCATGAGTCATCTTCTAGATAATATTTTAATACATTTGATTTTGACAATCCTGTATCATCATTTAAGTAATCAACAATGTTTTTAACTTTAAGTCCTATTACTTCTTCAATTGGATTGTTTCTTATTGTCTCCATTATTCTTTTAATTTTATTTGCTCCATCAAGTCCTTCAAGAACTATTGATTGAACTTCGTTTGAATAATATCCAAATTTATCATATATATCATCCAATACATCTAACAAAGTTTTACCTTTATCTTTATAATAAGCTGTCATTTCGCTAATAAGCATAGCAGAATTTACTGCATCCTTATCTCTGACAAATGTTTTGTAATTATATCCTATACTTTCTTCAAATCCAAAAATAAATTCGCCTTTGCCTTTTCTTTCGAATTCATTTGCTACTTCATAAATATTTTTAAATCCTGTCAAAACTTCAAAGACTTCAACCCCATAGCTTTTTGCAATTGGTTTAATTAAATCTGTAGATACAATAGTTTTTACAACTGCTCCGTCTTCTGGCAATTCATTATTTTCATCTAGGGCTGTCAAAATATAATTTGTAAGCAATGATCCAATTTGATTTCCTGTTAAAAATTGATAGTTTCCTTTTTCATCTTTAACTTCAACTGCACATCTATCTGAGTCTGGATCTGTTGCAAGCAACAAATCTGCTTCTTTTTCTTCTCCTAATTTTTCTGATAATTTAAATGCTTTTGGATCTTCTGGATTTGGATAACCTACTGTTGTAAAATCAGGATCTGGATTTTCTTGTTCTTTTACTATATAAATATTTTCAAATCCTCTTTCATTAAGTATTCTTCTTACCAATTTATTTCCACAACCATTTAATGGAGTGTAAACAATTTTTACTTTCTTGTCTACGTCATCGTTAATTGTACAAGCCAAAACTTCTTTTACATAATCTTCTATTAATGAATCATCAATCCATGAAATTAATCCTTCATCCATCGCTTTATCAAAATCAATTCTTTTTATTTTTGAATAATCATCATATTCTTTCATATAATTTTGAATTTGTACTGCAATATCTTCAAGAATTTGACTTCCATCCGAACCATAAGCCTTGTATCCATTATATTCTCTTGGGTTGTGGCTTGCTGTCACCATTACTCCAGCTATAGATTTTAATTTTCTTATAGCGTATGAACAAACTGGTGTTGGTTGAATTTCTTTGAAAATATTTACTTTAATTCCGTTTGCAGCAAAAACTTCAGCTGTTATTTTTGAAAATTCATCAGATTTGTGTCTAACGTCATAACAAATTGTAACTCCTCTTTTTTTTGCGTCTTCGCCCATATCTGATATTGTATCGGCAAAGGCTTGGCTTGCTTTGGCAACTGTATATTGGTTCATTCTATTTGTTCCAGCACCTAATTTCCCTCTTAGTCCTGCTGTCCCAAATGCCAATTCTTGATAAAATCTATCTTCAATTTCATTCTCATCATTTTCAATATTTTTTAATTCATCTTTTGTGTCTTGGTCAAAAAATTCATTATTTAACCAAGATTCATAAACTTTTTTATAATCCATAATCTTCTCCTCCTACATATACGTTTACAGAATATTTACTGATTTTTTTTATATCAGAAACATTTAATCTTTTATTAATTTTACCCTTTTTATCAAATATTTTAACAAGTTCTATTTCCTCATTAAATATTTTATTTTTTGTTTTATCATCAAGTTCATAATCATTTTTTAGGGCATTAAATACTAAATAAATTTTTTTATTTTTAAAATTTATTTTATAAGCAACCAAGAAATCTTCTAGTCCATCAACAAAAGTTAAAACTTTTTTTATATCTTCACTTTTATATAAGTCAAAAACTTCTAATTTTTTTCTCAATTCAATAAGCTCTTTTACATAAGTAAAAGTTTCCAAATTATCAATTTTATCTTGCCAATTTATTCCATTTATATCAAGGCTCGAATTATATGAATTGCTGTTATTTGATTTTGAATTATTAAATTCAGTTCCTTCATATATAAATGGCTTGCCAAATGATAAAAACAAAATCGCAAATCCAAGTCTTGATATAAAATCAATATTTTCATGATTTGTTAAAGAAATTTTTAACTTATCGTAATAAATGAGATTATCATGACATGCAAAATAATTTATAACTTCGCTTGCATCATCTGCAAATCCGATTCTTTTTTCATCAAAATTAATACTTCCGCTAATTCCTATTTCAATTTCATTTTTTAATGTAAAATTTCCTTGGATAAATCCTTTTGAATATCCATCATTATCTCCCCTAATTGCATTTCTAAATCTATCATTAAAAACTGCAAAGCCATTGGATTTTTGACTTCCTACAAGAATTTGTTTTTCAAGAGGTAAAACTGATTCTCCTCCCATCCAAGGCTCTCCATAAATAATTATGTAGGGTTTTATTTTTTTTAATTCTTTAATTGCGATTTTTATTGTATCAATATCAATCAAAGCCATCAAATCAAATCTAAATCCATCAATATCATATTCACTTACCCAATGTTTCAAGGAATCAATAATTAATTTTCTCACAAAAGCTTTTTCACTTGCAAGCTCATTTCCAACTCCCGAACCATTAGAAAAATTTCCGTCTTGATTTTTTCTATGATAATAATTGGGTGCTAAAATTTCCAAATTTGAATCTATGGTTTTAAATGTATGATTATATACAACATCCATTACAACATTCATTCCATTTTCATGAATTTTATTTACCATTTCTTTAAATTCATAGATTCTTCTTTTTATTTTGTATGGATTTGTAGAATAAGAACCTTCAACATTAAAATACAATTCTGGATCATAGCCCCAATTATAATTATCATCATCAAAAAATTTCTCATTTTCTTCGAAAGTAGAAATAAAATCATAAACTGGTAGAAGTTGAATGTGAGTAACATTCATTTCTTTTAAATGGCTTAATCCTGTTGTATGGCCTTTAAATTTTGTATTTTTTTCACAAAGACCAAGAAATTTTCCTCTGTATTTTACATTTGAATTTTTATTTGCAGTATAATCTTTTACATTTAATTCATAAATTATTGCCTTATTTTCGCAAATTTTTGGAGCAAATTTTTTAAAGTTTTTTGGATTTGTCTTTTCAAAATCAACAACAGCTGACATTAGGCTATTGATAGATGACGCCTTTGAGTAAGGATCTGTTACTTCATATTTATCTTCAACCAAATATGAATAAAAAAATCCATCCAAATCTTTATCAATTTTACAATAAAATACATCAAATTTTGTTTTGACCATAGAAAATTTTTCTTTTCTTATTTTTCTATAATCATCTGTTATTAATAAATCTATTTTTTTTCTATTTGGAGCAAAAACTCTAAATTCTGTATATTTTTTTGTATATATTGCTCCTAATTTTATATCCTTAATTTCTTCGTAATTATATGTCATATTTCCTATTTCAATTTTTCAAAATTTTTATCAAGATTAAATTCATTCGCCCACAAAATATTATCAATTTCATTATCTATCCATTTTTTCTTATCTAGGTAATCCATGCCCATTTCAAGTCTTTTGTCCAATAGTTGTTTATGATCTTTAAAAATAAAAAATGAATCATTATATGAAATTAAATAATCATATATATTTTTAAAATTATAAGGCAAATCACTATAATCTTCATTGATTAAGTTATCAATCGTTGTTTTGATTATATCATTTTTATAATAGAATTCGCGAGCATTATATGAATTTTCATCTTTAATTTTTTCAATTTTTTTGTAGTCATCTGCAAAAGTATAAATTTTATTTTCTTTTTGAATATTTGTAAGTATTCCACCCTTTGTTGAAATAACATTTGAAAAATTAAAAATAGCATTTAGCATGTGAAAACTTTGATTATCGTATAAAGGAAGAGTTAAATTGCTGTAAATATCACAAGCAGGATAAATCTTTCTAAGTTTTTCAACATTTAAATCTTCAATAAAAATTATTTTTAATTTTTCTTTGATTAGCTTGTCCTTATCCAACATATATTTTAATGCCAAAATAAATTTTATTATCTCTTTTGCCATAAAATATCCATCACTGGCTTTTCCAGAAAATATATAAGTTGTTGGTGGAATTAAAATATTTGAATTATCTTTCAACTTATAATACATACTTGCTATACATATTGCACTAAGAAGTTGTCTTTTTGCCTCATGAAACATAGTAAGTTGCATATCAAATATAGAATATGGATTTATAGGCTCAGTTTCATTTATTTTAAAATAATCAATTAATTGAAGTTTATTTTTGTATTTAACATCTTCAACTTCATCATAAAAATCCAAATTATTTTTTAATTTTTCCAATTTTTCTAGGCTATTTTCATCGCTAATATTAATATCATAATTTTCAAGCAACTTTTTTAAATTTTTATTGTTTGACTTTGCGTACAAATACCTATCAATCCCAAAATTTAAATGTGAAAAATTATCTGACTTATTCTTATAGTTTTCAACAATTGTTTTAGACAAATAAAAATATTTTTCAGCAAAAAAATAATTTAACCTATCATATTGCAATTGGTTATTTTCAATTATTGGTAAGTTGAAATTTATTTTTGCATAGTCATTTAATTTTATAACTATATCAAAAAAAGATTCATCAATTGATTTTATCATTGAAATATCATAGCTCTCCCTAGAATCTGGAGTAACCAAAAATCCAATATGATCGAAAACTTTTCTAGAAATATCTACACATTCTCCAATTTCTAAATTATAACCTTGGTGCAAACTTCTAATAAATTCTACTATTGCCAAGGAAGGATGTATGTCTGCAAGGACAATTTTGACCTTATTTTTAATATTTTTTATTTCAAAATTCCTTTTAAAATATCTCCTAAAAATATCTTGAATAGAAGATACACAATAAAAATATTCTTGTTTTAGCCTAAAAATTTTTCCTTCATAGGTCGAATTGTCTAGGTACAAAAATTGAGTAAGAGAATTGTTATTTATATAATCGTCGTAAGCACTTTTTAAATCTCCACTTTTTAAATTTAAGTAATCTATTTTATTTATAGATTCAGATTTCCATAATCTTAGACTATTAACAAAATTATTTTCATTATTAAAAATTGGCATATCATAAGCAACAGATTTGACTTCTTTATCTTGAATATTTAAAATATAAGAGAAATCTTTTTTATGTTCCCATTTATTTCCCCTATATAACCACTCGTTAGGATTTACAAATTGCTTACCTTCTCTTATTTCCTGTTTCATCCCTCCGCTTTCATATCTTAAATCATAGGCCATTGATTTTATTTTATTTTTACTTAATTCTTTCATCAAATACCAAGAGCCAATACCTATATCGCTATTTCCAAGACTTGCTTCTTTTTCATAATTAACTAAATCTTCCATAGAAATATTTAAACTATCCAGACACTTATTAACTTCATCAGTATAGTCTAAGGATTCAATAGCGCTTTCAATAAATTTTCCTGGATTATATTCAAATGATAATAGGTAAACTTCTTTATTTTTAAAATATTTTTTTGACTTTGTCCAATTTTTTCCTATATCTTGCATCAAAGCTTTTACAAGCCCATCATAAATTTCACTTAATCTCGCATCATCTGTCTCTTTAGCATAAAAAGAATACAAAAAATTTTGTATTCTTTTTAAGATAAAATTATTATTATTTTTTTCCATTCTAAGCCTTAATATCTTCGTATAATTTTATATATTTTTTAGAAGATTCTTCCCAATCATTTTTCTCTTTCATTGCATTAACTACAAGTTTATCAAAAGCCTCTCTATTATTTTTGTATAAATCAATTGCATTTTTGCTTGCAAAAAGTAATTCGTGAGCATTTATATTTTCAAATGAGAATCCACTTCCTTCTCCAGTATACTTATTGTAAGGTTTTACTGTATCTTTTAAACCACCAGCTTCTCTCACAATTGGTAAAGACCCATATCTCATAGCGATTAATTGGCTAATTCCACAAGGCTCTGATATTGATGGCATCATATATAAATCGCTAGCTGCATATAATTTATGACTTTCTTTTCCATCATAATAAATTCTTGCAGCAACCTTGTCAGGATATTTCCACTCAAAATACTTAAACATTTCTTCGTAAGTATAATCTCCTGTACCCAGTACAACCAATTGAATATCTTCTTGTAATAATTCATCCAATATATATCTTACAAGATCAAATCCTTTCATTGATGTAAGCCTTGAACAAATTGCTATCATTGGCACATCTTTATTAACTGGAAGTCCATATTCTTCTTGTAATTTCATCTTATTTTCTATTTTATTTTCCAAAGATTTTACATCATAATTTTTGAAAATATTTTTATCGGTTTTTGGATTCCACAAATCATAATCTATTCCATTTACAATTCCTGAAAGTTTATTTTGATATTCTCTAATTATTCCATCAAGACCTTCCCCATAAAATGGATATTTGATTTCTTGGGCATAATTTTCACTTACAGTATTAAAAGCTGTTGAATGAACAATTCCGCCTTTCATAAAATTAATGGCATCAAAATATTTTAAATCATGTTCATTGAAATAATAACCATCAAGACCTGTTAAAGTTAAATATCCTGAGTCAAAAACTCCTTGATATTTTAAATTATGAATAGTAAATAAAGTTCTTATATCATCAAAATAGTGATCGCCTTTTCTAAAATCATTCACATAAATATTTACCAAAGCTGTGTGCCAATCATTAGCATGAATTATATCTGGTTTAAAATCAATTTCTTTTCCTAATAAGGTAGCAGCTTTTGAGAAAAATATAAATCTTTCAGCATCATCGTCATAGCCGTATGCGTTTGGTCTGTCAAAATATTCAAGATTATCTATAAAATAAAATGTAACACCTTCCCATTTTAGGCTAAAAATTCCAGCGTATTGATGTTTCCAATCAAGATCTACATAAAAATCTTTTATTTTTTTCATCTTTTTTCTATAAATATCATCAATACTTGAATACAAAGGCATAACAACTCTTATATCGATACCTTTTTTTGCAAGTTCTTTTGGCAAAGAACCTGCTACATCTGCAAGACCTCCTGTTTTTATAAAAGGATCAGCTTCACTTGTTAAAAATAATACTTTCATCTTACACCCCTTAGTTAATGTGTTCTCCCTTATCTGTTAAGTAAGGATGGGTTCTGTTTCCAAATAATTTAACATCTTCAAAAACTTTTGTGTCTTTATCAGTTATTACGTGATTTAAAATTGCACCTTCGCCTATCTCAGAATTTTGGAAAATAATTGAATTTTTGATCACTGCACCTTTTTTAACTGTAACTCCTCTAAAAATAATAGAATTTTCAATTTCTCCTTCAATTATAGCTCCATTTGCTACCAAAGAATTTCTTACTTTAGAACCTTTTAAATATTCAGTTGAAGGCTCGTCTTTGCTTTTTGTATAAACCATTCCTTGTTCATAGAAAATTTCATCAAAAAAGTCCCTATCTAACAAATTAAAACTAGCTTCAAAGTATGTCAAAGTATCCATAATAACGCTCAAACTTTCTTTTGATTTATAAAGACCGATTGATTTTTTCTTTGGATATTTGAATAAAGCATCAAGTACATTTGTAGCATTATTTTTTTCAATTGAATATCTAAGAAGATCCATAAAAATATCTTTTTTAATCAATATTGAACCTGTAAATAAATTTATTTCTTCTTCAAGTCCAAGATTAATTCCAACACTAACTGGATTTTCATTTTCGTCAGTATTAATAATTCTTCTATTCAAATAATATCCATACTCATCATTCTTTTTTTGAGTAAAAATTAAAGCATCCAAATTTTCATCTTGCATTTTTTCATAAGCATCTGAAATATTTACCTTAGAAATATACATTGGATTTGTAATATAAACATACTCACGTTTATTTCTCATAAAATGTTTCATCGTGTTGTAGTAGGTTTCTATTTCATTAGCAAGTCTTGACCTTAAATATACTGGCGGATTAATCATCAAACCACCGCTTCTTCTATTTAATTCCCAATTTCTTCCATCTCCTACATGATCAAGAGTTGATCTTAGAGGTTCTCCACCATATAAAATAACACTTGATATATTGTGATTTGTTATATTAGATAAAGTAAAATCTATAACCCTATACCTACAACCAAAAGGTAGCATATAATCAGGTCTATATTTACAAAGTGTATCATAATTTTTTTCATCAAATTCTGAACTATAAATTAAAGCAAGTATATTTTGCATCTTATTCCTCCTCTATCCCATCTTCACTTACAAGATAAACTGATGTAGAATTTTTATCTCCAATATTTTCACTGATTTCCATATTTTCAGTAATTACAGAATTATATACTTTTACACCTTCTTTTATAGTAACCCCTGATAATATTACACAATTATTTACACAAGCATTTTTTTCAATTTTTACATTTGAAAACAATACAGAATTATTAACCTCTCCATCTATAATACATCCTTCATTTATTAGCGCATCATTTAATACACCATTTTTACCAACTCTATGAGGAGGCAAATTTAATGCAGTTGTATATATTTTCCAAGAATCATCTTGAATATTTAGAGGATTTTCAGGATCAATTAAATCAAGATTAGCTTGCCAATAAGATTTTACAGTTCCTACATCCTTCCAATATCCATCAAATTTATAAACAAATAAATCTCTATTATTATCTAATAAGTAAGGAATAATATCATGACCAAAATCATTTGTAGATTCAGAATTATTATGATCTTCAATCAAAGCCTGTCTTAAAACTTTCCAATTAAAAATATAAATTCCCATTGAGGCAAGATTTGATTTAGGATTTTCAGGTTTTTCTTCAAATTCTACAATTCTTCCCTCATCATCAGTATTCATAATACCAAATCTAGATGCCTCATCCCAATCAACTTCCATAACTGCAATAGTCGCATCAGCACCTTTTTGCATATGTTCAGAAAGAAGTTTTGTATAATCCATTTTGTAAATATGATCTCCAGATAAAATCAAAACATATTCTGGGTCAATACTATCAAGATAATTAATATTTACAAAAATTGCTCCAGCAGTACCTTCAAACCATCTTCCACCTTCTTCTGTGTAGTAAGGAGTTAAAATTCTTAAACCACCAAAATTTCTATCATAATCCCATGCAGCACCAATACCCAAGTGCTTATTTAATAATTGAGGTTTATATTGAGTTAAAACACCAATATCTCTAATTTCTGAATTAGTTGCATTTGACAAAGCAAAATCTATAATTTTATATTTTCCACCAAAAGGAACTACAGGTTTTGCCATTTCTTTAGTAAGAGCCTTTAATCTAGATCCTTGACCACCAGCAAGAAGCATAGCTGCAATTTTATTATTATTTCTCATAAATCCTCCTATTACTTCATGATTAAAAAAATCTGAATGACTTAATATAATAATACCCAAAAAATAATAATTTAATTTACTATAAATAATTTTATAAAAAATTAAGATTTTGACATAAAAATAAATTTTAGTATAATATTTATATTGATTAAATGGGGATGTTTTGGTTTCGACGTGCTTGTTAAGATTTAAGTTGCAAGTCGTTTATCAATTCGTAAAATTGAAAATTAAATATAAATGCAAACAATAATAGCGAAAGACAATTCGCATTAGCTGCCTAATTTAGGCAAGCAGCAAATAAAAATTAAGCCACAGTAGTTTTTATTTGTTTCATAATTTTATGTGGCAACTAATATACAAAGCTTTGAGTATATTTAGTATCTATGAAGCTAGTCTAGTAAGTTATTTGTAAGTAGATAAGTGCTAGATGAAAATTAAATACTTACTAAACTTGTAGATGCTTTTATTAAGACTTGTGCGGACACGGGTTCAAATCCCGTCATCTCCACCATACATATTATAAGCCTTGATTTTTCAAAGCTTTTTGTAATAACAAACCAATAGAGAAAATCAAAAATTTTTTACAATTATAACAATTCTTTATCTCTTAATTTTATTTAACATATTGTTGCAGTATATTAACAATAGAGGCTTTTCTACCTTCCGCATTTGTGGAGGGCCAGTAAAAGCCTCTATTTTACTATTATAACACTTGAATATTTTTATATTACCATCTAATATTTGATATAATTTTTATGCTAATTTATATTAGATTTTATAAATTATCAAATTACCATTTCTACTTTCCTAAATTATCATTATCAAAATAAAAAAATCGTGAGTAAAATTTTAATACTCACGATAATTAAAATTATTTATAATGACCCTTACATTGTAAAATTACAAGGCTATCATCATCTATAAAATATACAAGTCTATGCTCTTTATCTATTCTCCTACTCCATAACCCTTTTAAATTTTCTTTTAAGGGTTCTGGTTTTCCTATTCCCTCAAATGGATTTCTTTTTATATCTTTGATTAGTTGATTAATTCTTTTAAAGTTATTTTTATCTGCTTTTTGCCAATATAGATAATCATTCCATGCGTCAAAATCCCATTTCAAACTTCTAATTCTCATCTTCAATTATCTCATTTTCAATAAGTTTCATATTTCCTTTTTTATACTCGCTAAATTTTTCTTCAAGATATTCAATATTTTTTTTACTATAAAATGGATCTACTGAAACATCAAAAGGGATTCTGTATTCTCTGCCTAATTTTTTCAAATAAATATTTATAGCACTTGATAAAGAAATTCCTATATCATTGCATACTAATTCTGCTTGTTTTTTTACTTCATCATCTACTCTTAAATTTATTTGTGCCATATTATCACCTCTTGATTTTATTATAGCATTATTCTATTATTTGTAAATATATATTATATAATAATCTTTGTTTTCTAAGAGATAATAAAAAAGATGATGTGTAAAATAGTTTTATCTATTTCAAACATCATCTTTTAAAATTATTTTTTACTAGCTTATTTGATTTCTTTTAGTAATTCTTTTAAATATGCATACACTCTTTGTACTGATTCTATTTCAACTTTTTCTTCTGGAGAGTGAGCTCCTGTTATGTTTGGTCCTATTGAAATTATATCTAGATTTGGATATTTTTCATAAAATGCTCCGCATTCTAGTCCAGCGTGTATTACTATCGTATCAAATTCTTTTCCTTCAAATTCTTTATATACTTTTTGAGCTAGTGGTCTAAGTTTTGAATCTTCTTTGTATTCCCAGCCTGGATATATTGAATCAATTCTATAATTAATTCCTAAATCTTCTATAACTGTCCTGATTTTTTTGGATAATTCTTCTAGTGCATCATTATCTGAAGATCTTAAAGAAATTTCACTTTTAATAAATCCGTCTTCTTCTTTTATTAGGGCTAAATTATCTGAGGATTCTACTGTTTCTCCATCTTTCATCATAGTATTTGTTCCACAAGCTACATTTGCTATCATTTTTATTATTTTTTCTGATAATTCTTTTGAGTAACTTTTTCCGCTTGCTTCATTAATTTCTATTTTTAATTTGCCTTTTACATCTTTAAATTTATCTAGAGTATTTTTCTTAGCTTCTTCTAATTCTTCTAATTTTACTCCATAAACTTTCACGCTTCCTGATGATGGAATTATATTATCAAGACTTCCACTTGTAAATTCTCCTATTGTTATATCTGAATTTAAATTATCTAAAATGGATGCAAATACTTTTAGAGCATTTCCTCTATTATCATTTATATCCATTCCCGAATGTCCACCTAGTAAGCCTGAAACTTTTATTTCATAACCATCTTTTTGTTCTTCTTGTCCAATTTTTTCTTCTACAAAAATTGTAATTCCTCCAGCAGAACCAACTGTTAAAACTCCTTCTTCTTCTGAGTCTATATTTATTAAATATTCTCCTTCAAGTACATCTCTTGCCAAGTTCAAAGCTCCTGCCATTGAAGTTTCTTCTTCTGTAGTAACTAATAATTCAATTTGTGGTCCAACATAATTTTCATCTTCAAGCAAAGCTAATCCCATAGCAACAGCAATTCCATTATCTGCTCCTAAAGTTGTATCTTTTGCAGTTAAATATTTTCCATCAATTACTGGAATTATTGAATCTTTTAGGAAATCATGGTTTGAATCTTCTGTTTTTGATGCAACCATATCCATGTGACCTTGCAAGATTACTTTTGGTGCATTTTCATATCCTTTAGATGCTTTTCTTTTCAAAATTACATTTAAACTTTCATCTTGATATGTTTCAAGATTTAATTCTTTTCCTGTTTTTACTAAAAAATCAGAAACTTTTTTTTCGTGAAAGCTTGGTCTTGGAATTTCCATTAATTTTGAAAAATAATAAAAAACTCTTTCTGGTTGTAATTTTTCCATTATTTACTCTCCTTAGCATTTAACTCTACAATATTTTTTAGAACTTCGAGTGATTTTTCCATTATATCTACTGATAAAATTTCATATCTACCGTGGAAATTGTATCCTCCTGTAAAAAGATTAGGTGTTGGGAGTCCTTTGTATGAAAGACTTGCTCCATCTGTTCCACCTCTTACAGGTTTTACAATTGGATCCATGCCTGCTTTTTTGATTGATTCTTTGGCAAGCTCAACTATTTCTATACATGGCTCGATTTTTTCTTTCATATTGTAATAAGAATCTTCTATTTTTAAATCTATTATATCATCATATTTTTTATTTAGGAAATTTACTATTTCTTCTAATAATTTTTTCTTTTCATTAAATGAGTCTGTGAAAAAATCCCTTATTATATAAACAATATCAACTTCAGCAGATGTTCCATAAATTTCATCTAGCATAAAAAATCCTTCATATCCTTCTGAATATTCTGGTCTTTCATTTACTGGAAGCATTGAATTTAATTCTTGGCCTACTAGAAGAGCATTTATCAAAACATTTTTTGCAGCTCCTGGGTGAACTGATTTTCCTTCTATATGAATTTTTGCTGTTGCTGCATTGAAATTTTCATATTCTAATTCTGCAACAGGTCCCCCATCAATTGTATAGGCAAAATCAGCTCCAAATTTTTCTACATCAAATAGATCTGCTCCCCTACCAATTTCTTCATCAGGTGTAAATCCTATTTTTATATCCCCGAATTTTAAATCTCTATTTTCCATGAAATATTTTGCTATTTCCATAATTATAGCGATACCAGCCTTGTCATCTGCTCCAAGCAAGGTTGTTCCATCGGTTGTAACTAATTTATGTCCTACTAATTCTTTTAAAAATGGATATTCTTCTTCGCTTAATTTATATTTTTCATTTAGAATTATATCTCCACCTTTGTATGAATCAATAATTTGAGGATTAACATTCTTGCCTGTTAATTCCAAAGCTGTATCCATGTGAGAAATGAAACCAATTGTAGGAACATTTTTTACTGTTCCTTCAATTGATGCATAAACATATCCATTTTCATCTACGTGAGCATTTTCAATTCCTATTTCTTTTAAATCCTCAACGATAACTTTTGCAAGTTTCATTTGTCCTGGTGATGATGGACATGATTCGTTTTTGTCATCACTTTGAGTATCATATTTAACATATTTTAAAAATTTGTCTAACATAGATTCTCCATTTCTAAATTACAGTTTGTATTCCCAACATAACTATGGCTAATACTAACAATATTCCCATTAATGGTGCAATAAATTTAATCCATTTATTATATGAAACATCTACCATTTCTAGAGTTGCCAAAATTAAACCTGTTGGAGCTATTATTGCCATCCAACCTTGTCCAAAATTGTATGCTGATACCACAACATCTCTTCCAAGAGAAACTGTATCTGCAAGTGGAGCAATAATTGGCATTGACAAAGTAGCAAGCCCTGATGATGAAGGAATAAAAATTCCCAAGAATGAGAATAAAATCATTTGTACTGATGAGAATAATACTCCATTTATTCCGCTAATAATATTAGATGCTCCATAAAGCATTGTATCTGAAATCATTCCATCATCTAAAATTATATTAATTCCCCTAGCTACTCCTATGATTAAGGCAACTGATACTAGATCTGCTGCTCCATCTAAGAATGATCCAACTGCTTCTTGTTCTTCTAAACCTGATAGAATAATCAATAAAATTCCAACTATCAAGAACAAGGTTGACATTTCTTCAAACCACCATTCTAAATTCATAACACCATAAATCATTATAGGAAATGCTAGCATAAATACAACAAGCATTGCAATTCTTCTAAAATTAAATGGTGCTACATTATCTGGATCATAATCTTTTAGATATTGATCTTTAATTCTAGGCATATCTTCTGCAATTATAGAATTTGATGGATCTTTTTTAACTTTTTTAGAATATCTATAGATATACCAAAGAGAAATAGCTTGAGCTAAAACCAAGCTTATAATTCTTACTCCCATTCCTTCTTTAAAAGAAATTCCAGCAGCATTTGATGCAACTACAACTGAGAAAGCATTTGTTGTTGAAAACATTGTTCCTATTGATGAGCCCATATAAATTGCAGCAATTGTTACCATAGCATCAAATCCTGATGCTAAAAATATTGGCATTAAAATAGGATAAAAGGCAATTGTTTCTTCTGCCATTCCAAAAGTTGTTCCACCAAGAGCAACAATACTTGATAAAATTGCAACCATCAAAAATTCTTTTCCCTTTGTTAATTTTGACAAAGCAGCAATTCCCGCATCAAAAGTACCTGTCTTATTTAAAACTCCAATACAACCACCAAGTAGCAATACAAAAACAATAATTCCTATAGAATCAGCTACACCATCTATTGGTGCTCTAGCTACCTTTAGAAAACCTTGTGGTTGTTGATCAAGCTTGTGGTAAGATCCTGGTATAGCTACAGGCTTTTTAATATCTTCCTTTACAAAACTTTTTAATGGAACAGTTATCTTTAACTTATCCAAAACATCTTGAGTTGCAGGAAGTTTTTCTTCCTCTCCATCAACTCCACTTCTTATGAATACATTTTCTTCCTTATTATATTCTAACCTATCATAAGAACCTGCTGGTACTAGGTAAGTTAAAATAGAAGCTAATACTAAAACTATAAATAGTACAGTAAAAGCTGAAGGAAACTTAAATTTCTTTTTCTTTTTTTCACTCATAATTATACCTCCAATTCAAACCATACAGGTTTTAACTAAGATTGTCAATAATATTGTAATGTTAATCAATCAATCTAAAAGATTGAATCATATTTGTGATTTAATTGAAATTATTATATTTTTTCACTTAATTTTATCTAACTTTCATATTTATTTATTGTAATCAATAAATATTAAATCATTTATTTGTTTTTAGATAAATCTTTTTTTGTAATAATAAAAAATACCAGATTTAAAATTTTAAAATCTGGTATTTCTTATAAATATAATAATTTTATATATCTTTATTCATTTTTTCATATTTAATTATTTCTCCAATCAAATAAAGAGATCCACACCATAAAACCAAATCATTTTCTTTAGCTATTTGTTTTGAATATTCGTAAGCATTTTTTATATCATCTATTGCCTTAACATTTGTAAATTTTTCTCTAACAATTTTTTCCAATTCGCCTAAATCAAATGCTCTTGGATTATCAACTTTTGTTATAACAATTTCATCTGCTATTGACGACAAATTTTCTATAATATACTTATAATCTTTATCTTTTAAAACAGAAAAACCTACTATAAGCCTATTATATTTAAAGATTCTTAAAGATTTAATTAAAGCATCTATAGATTCTTTATTATGACTTCCATCTATTAAAACCCTTGGGTTTTTGGAAATAAGCTCCATCCTTCCCGAATTTTTACTTTCAAATATCCCCTCTTTAATAATATTCTCATCCAAGAAAAATTCCTCTTTAAAATAATCCAAAAAATTTATAGCATTGCAAGCATTAAAAATTTGAACCTTTCCTATTAAAGAAGTTTTTATATTTTTATAATTTCTAAAATCAAATTCATTGTAGTTATAATTTTGAGTTTTTATTTTTATATCATCAAAATCAAATTTATAAATCCTAGATTTTTTTTCATTCGCTTCTTTTAAAATGACATCAAGTGCTTCTTTAACTTGAGGGTAAATAAATACAGGCACATTTTCTTTAATAATTCCCGCCTTATTCCAAGCAATTTCTTCAATAGTATTACCCAAAATATTTGTATGGTCCATTGATATTGTTGTAATAATTGAAGCAAGAGGTTTTTGTACAATATTTGTAGAATCCAATCTTCCTCCCAAACCAGTTTCAACAACACATACATCAACTTTTTTATCATAAAAATACTTATACATAAGAGCCGTCATAACCTCAAAATAAGTATTTTTCAAATCTCTTTTATCCAATTTTTCACAAACAGGTTTAATTAAGTCAATATAGGAAAAAAATTCCTCATCACTAATTGCTTTTCCATTTATTTGCACTTCTTCATTTATTTCAACCATATAAGGAGAAGTAAACAAACCACACTTAGAAGTTTTTGCTAGAGTTTTTGCAATATAATTTGCAGTAGAACCCTTTCCATTTGTTCCTGCTATATGAATAACCTTTATTTTATCTTGAGGATTTTCAAGCTCATTTAGTAAAGCCTTTATAGCTGATAAATCTCTCCTTTTGCCAGCAGAATTTCCTCTTCCATAAATCCAATCCAAATAATAATCTTTATCTTTAATCATCTCTACCTCTTTCTTAACACAAATATTATATTATAATAAAAAATAAAGTAAAATAATAATAGACACTCTTATTTTAAAGGAAAGAAAATGAAAAGAAACTACACACTAGATAAGTACAGAGGCTTTACAATAATATCTATGGTATTATTTCATCTTTGTTATGATATAAACCTATACATAAGGCTTGACTGGTACAATAATATTTATATAAATAAAATTTGGCAATTATCCATAGCCATATCATTTTTCATAATTTCAGGAATCAGCTCAAATTTTCTTGATTGGAAAATGAATTTAAAACGTGGAATAATAATTTCAATCTTAGGAATTTTAACTACTTTAATAACATATTTTTTTGTACCCGACCAATTAATAATTTTTGGGGTACTAAACGGTCTTGGTCTATCAATGATACTAATATCTTTTTTACAAAAAAATATAAAAATAAACAAAAACCTACTGGTTATTTTTATTATCTTGTTTGCTATAACTTATAGCCTACCTAGCGGAAAATTTTTAAGTAAAAATATAGAGCTTTCTTTATATAATAAAAATTTATTTATTCTAGGATTTCCATCAAATAGCTTTCATTCAACGGATTATTTCCCAATTATTCCGTGGTTTTTTGCTTATATGAGCGGTTATATCATAGGAAAAATTTTAATAGAAAAAAATTTTTATAATCATTACGGCAAAAATTCTTTACTAGCAAAAATAGGTCAAAATTCCCTAAAAATTTACCTCTCCCACCAGATAATAATATATGCCCTTGTTTATTTTGTTTTTGAAATAATTAAATAACAAAAGAAGGCGATAAATAAAAAATAATTTATCGCCTTCTTTTATTTTTTACAATTAGGACAAATTCCTCTAATTGTTATATCTACACTATTTATTTTATAGCCTTCTAATTCTTCTAATTTTAGATTGTCGATGTCAACATTTAAATCCAGAATATTTCCACATTTTTCGCAAATAAAATGAGAATGATTTTTTTGATAAAAATCATATCTTTTTCTTGGTTGATTAAAATCTAATTCACTTACTATATTATTTTCAACAAATAAATTTAAAGTATTATAAACCGTTGCCTGAGATATAATAGGATCATAAGATTTTAAATTTTTATAAATATCATCAGCTGTTGGATGATTTCTATTATTCACAAGAAAATCTAGTATCATTAGCCTTTGATGACTAACTCTAATCCCATGTTTTTTTAGTATATGTTTTTCAATCTCAAATTTTTTATTTTGATCGACATTTTCAAGAGAATCAATAATTTCTTTCATATTCTCCTCTTTCCAAAATTAAAATCCTTCATTTTTAATATACATTATAAACTAATAAGTGTCAATCTTCGCAAAGAAAAAAAGGCTCAATTGAGCCTTTTTATAAATAGAAACTATGCTAATTCTACTTCTGCACCAGCTTCTTCTAATTTTGATTTTAATTCTTCAGCTTCGTCTTTAGCTACGCCTTCTTTAACTGGTTTTGGAGCTCCATCAACTAATGCTTTAGCATCTTTTAATCCAAGACCTGTAACTTCTTTAACTACTTTGATTACGTTAATTTTTGAAGCACCTGCTGATTTTAATACAACATCAAATTCTGATTTTTCTGCTGCACCTGCTTCAGCTGCTCCTGCTGCAGCTACTGGAGCTGCTGCTACTGTAGCTTGAGCTGTTACATCAAATTCTTCTTCTAATGCTTTTACTAATTCTGATAGTTCTAATACTGTAAGTTCTTTAATTTCTTCTAATAAGTTTGTTACTTTTTCTGACATTTTTAATCCTCCGATATTTTAATTTAAATTGTTATTATATTAAGCTGCTTCGTTTTCTTTTTTTTCTCTAACTGCATCAAGTGCATAAACAAGTTTTGCATTGATTTGTGATAAATCACCAGCAAGTTTTCTAATTGGTGCTTGTAATGTATTAACAAGCATTGAAGCAAGTTCTTGTTGTCCTGGTAATTTTGCAATTGCTAACATTTCGTCTGGAGTTTGATAATTTCCATCAACTACACCAGATTTAATTATAAGCTTATCTTTGTTTGCATCGTCTTTATCGATGTATTTCCTTGCTACTTTTGGTCCATCAACCATTTCTTCATTTGAAAAAATTAATGCGTTAGAACCTTTTAGCTCTTCTGTAAATTGGTCAAATCCTAGTTGTTGGAATGCAAATCTCATCATAGTATTTTTGTATACTTTGTATTCAGTATTTGCATCTCTAAAATTGTTACGTAAATCAGTAATTTCTTTTACATCCATTTTATCAAACTCTACAAGAGTAACTGATTTAGCATTTTCAATTTTTTTAACTATTTCATTAACAATTACTTGTTTTTGTTGTATAGCTTTTTCAGACATATTTCACCTCCTATGGCTTTTGGTAGGTATATAAAAATCCCCACAATTAGGCATAATTATTATGCCTACATCGGTGGGGATGTAGATTCTTATTCCCACCTATACGGAATAATTAAACTATTAAGTCTCCGTAGTCTTTGGTAGCCTATTTATTTGACTATGATAGTATATCACTTGATAAATATGTTGTCAAATATTTTTTTATTTTTCAACCAAGTCCATTGCTCTTGCTGAAGATAATTTTACTCCAGGACCCATTGTTGAAGCAATAGTAATTGATCTTAAATATTTTCCTTTTGCTGAAGCTGGTTTTGCTTTAACAATAGCAGTGATTAAAGCTTTTAAGTTGTCTGATAATTTTTCTTTACCAAATGAAACTTTTCCAGTTGGCACGTGAACTAGATTGTTTTTATCTGTTCTGTATTCTACTTTACCTGCTTTTACTTCTTTAATTGCGTTTGCAATATCATTTGTTACAGTTCCTGATTTAGGGTTTGGCATTAATCCTTGAGGTCCTAAAACTCTACCAAGTCTACCTACTTGTCCCATCATGTCAGGGCTTGTTACTATTACATCAAAATCCAACCAGTTTTCTTTTTGGATTTTATCTGTATATTCTTCACTACCTGCATAGTCTGCACCTGCATTTAAAGCTTCTTCAACTTTATCATCTTTTACAATTGCAAGTACTTTAACATCTCTACCAGTTCCGTGTGGAAGTACAACAGTACCTCTTACTTGTTGGTCAGCATGTCTTGAATCTACACCTAATCTTACGTGTAATTCTACAGTTTCGTCAAAGTTTGCTTTTGCAGTTTTTTCAACTATATCTAATGCTTCTGATAATTCATATTCTTTTTGAGTATCAAAAGATTTTTTTGATTCTATATATTTTTTACCTTTTTTAGCCATGTTGCCTCCTTGTGGTATAACGAGTTTCCTCTTCCACTTATTCCTCTACAGTAATTCCCATGCTTCTGCATGTGCCTTTTATCATGCTCATTGCAGCTTCTAGGCTTGCAGCATTTAAATCTTGCATCTTAGTTTCAGCTATTTCCTTTACTTGTTCAAGTTTTATTGAACCAACTTTATTTTTGTTTGGTTCTCCACTTGCTTTTTCAAGTCCTATAGCTTTTTTGATTAATACTGGTGCTGGTGGTGTTTTGGTGATAAAATCAAATGATCTATCCTTATAAATTGTCATTTCAACCGGTATTATCATTCCAGCTTGGTCAGCTGTTTTAGCATTAAATGCTTGCACGAATTCCATGATGTTGATTCCGTGTGGTCCTAGCGCTGTACCTACTGGAGGTGCTGGTGTAGCTTTTCCTGCTGGTACTTGTAATTTAACTTTTGCTTGTACTTCTTTTTCTTTTGCTGGCATATTAAATCCTCCTTTGTGGTTTTTGGCGGGTTATCCCCTCCCACTTACATTACGTAAGCCAGTTTAAATTGTCTCAATATCCTCGAAACTTAAATCAATAATTGTATCTCTTCCAAACATATCAATTAAAGCTTTGATTATTTGTTTGTCTGTATCAACTTCTTTTACTTCAGCTACTAAATCTTTAAATGGTCCTTGGATAATATTTATATTATCTCCTACATTTATATTAATATTTAGTACAGGCTTATCTTCTTTAATACCAAATTTTCTTACCTCTCTTTTTGTTAATGGAACAGGTTTAGAATCTGGTCCTACAAAGCCTGTGACGCCTTGAGTATTTCTAATTATATACCAAGATCTGTTAGTAATATTCATCTTTACCATTACATAACCTGGGAACAATTTTCTTGTTTTAAGTTTCTTTGATTCATTTTTTACTTCAACATACTCTTCTTCTGGCACTGTTACATCGATGATATCAGGATTTTGTTCGTTGTCTATCATCATTTGGATCTTATCTTTGACCCTATTTTCGTAGCCAGTATATGTGTGAACTACATACCATCTTGGTTGTTTTTCTGAATCTTTAGAATCAATTTCTTCTTTAGTATTGTTTGGTTCATTTGAATTATTGTTATTAGATAAATCAGTCATATCTTACCTACATCAAAAATCCAAGCATGTTTCCAAAGACTATATCTAATAACCAAATGAGAAGTCCTGTAATCACACTGACAATAATAACAAGTAATGAGTAATTTAAAGTTTCATTTTTTGTTGGCCATGTGATTTTTTTGAATTCTCTACTTACAGATTTAAAAAATCCATCTTTTTTCTTAGCCATTTTAAAACTCCTTACTATTTTGTTTCTTTATGAACAGTGTGTTTTTTACAGAAAGGACAATACTTTTTAAGCTCAAGTCTTTCTTGAGTGTTCTTTTTGTTTTTTGTAGTATCGTAATTTCTATTTTTGCAAACTGTGCATTCTAGTTTTACTTTATCTGCCATTAAAACACCTCCTAATTTATATGGATAGTCCCATACAAACACATATATTACCATCAAATTACAATATTGTCAATATTTTCTATTGACTTTTTTCTAGGCTTTCATAAAGTTTTTTTCTTTTATTTATTAAAAAATCTCTAAGATCATCTAAGTCGTGATTAGAAAAACATGAGTCGCTATAATCAAGAAGTATTTCTTCTATATCTAAAAGCTCATATACTCCTTCGTCATACATTTTCCCCAAATAATTTTTGTTTTTATCATAAAATATTTTTGGCGGATAGCCTTCTAATTTTCTTGTGTCCATGCTTATATAAGATTTTTTTGAATATATTTTATTTCCTACTACAAGTACAGCTTCTTTTATATTTATTTCTCTACCCGTAAGATAATCTTTCATTAATTAAAGTCCGCTTTTTTCTATTGCTTCTACTATATTATCTACTTTTTCATTTGCTATTTCTTTTGTTTCAGCTTCTGCCATAACACGAATTAATGGTTCTGTTCCGCTTTCTCTAACTAAAATTCTTCCTGTATCTTTTAGACTTTCACTTTCTTTTTCTATAATATTTTTTATAGATTCATCATTTAATACAGCTTTTTTATCATTTACTCTTACATTTTTTAAAACTTGTGGATAAATTTTTAAATCTCTTTTCAATTCTGATAGGCTTGTTTTGTTATCTATCATAGCTTCCATTAGTCTAAGTGAAGTTAAAATTCCATCTCCTGTGTTTGCATATTTTGAAAAAATAATATGACCTGATTGTTCTCCACCAAGTTCATATCCATTTTCGCTCATTTCTATGTGGACATATTTATCTCCAACTTTTGTCTTGCTATAATTTATTCCTATTTTATCAAGTGCTTTGTACAAGCCTATATTTGACATTATTGTTGTTACAATTGTATTTGATTCTAAATATCCTTCTTCTTTCATGTGTTTTCCACAAATATAAAGAATAGCATCTCCGTCAACAACTTCACCATTTTCATCAACTGCAATACACCTATCAGCATCTCCATCATAGGCAAATCCACAATCAAGTTTATTTTCTTTTACGTATTTTTGTAAAACTTCAATGTGTGTTGAACCACAATCTACATTTATATTAAAGCCATCTGGATTATTATTTATTACGTAGGTTTCTGCTCCAAGAGCATCATAAACACTTTTTACTATTGAAGATGCAGCTCCATTTGCACAATCTAGTCCTACTTTTTTGCCTTTAAAAGATTTGGATACAGTTTGAATCAAAAATGCTGTGTACCTATTTCTTCCACCAACAAAATCATGAGTTCTTCCTATCTCTTCTCCAATTTTTAAATCAATATCTTTAATATCCGCATCAATATAATCTTCTAATTTTTGCAAAAATTCGTCATCCATTTTTTCTCCGTCAGAATTTATAATTTTTATTCCGTTATCATGATAAGGATTATGACTTGCTGTAATCATTACTCCACAATCAAAATCTTCACTTCTAACTACATAAGATACTGAAGGAGTTGTTGTTACATGAAGAAGATATGCATCAGAGCCTGATGAAGTAATTCCTGCTGATAAGGCATCTTCAAACATATATGATGATCTTCTAGTGTCTTTGCCTATTACAATTTTTCCGTTTCCATTTTTTTCTTTATTAAAATAATATCCTAAAAATCTTCCAATTTTAATTGCATGATAAAGGGTAAGATCTTGGTTAGCTTCTCCCCTAAATCCGTCTGTTCCAAAATATTTCATTCTAACCTCCTAATTTACTAATATAATTATAGATTAGTAAGTTCATTGATTCAAGTAAATTCTTTATTTTAAATAACAAAATAGATTTTATTGCTTATTTTTTTCATTATTATATAATTTAACTATGGAAAAATTAGATTACATACCAAAAACAAATTTATATATGAAACACGTAGATAAGTCTTATTCTTTCGGAATTGATTCTATTTTACTTGCAAATTTTTCAAAAATGAAAAAGAATAAAAGTTTAATTGATATTGGCTCTGGCAGTGGGATTTTATCTCTTGCTTGTTCTTCTTATTACAATTTAAGTAAAGTTTTTTCTATTGAAATTCAAAAAGAAAAAGCTAATCTTTTGAAAGAAAATATAAAATTAAATGGAATTGATAATATTGAAGTTATTAATGAGGACTTAAATAAGGTAAATTTTCCTAATAATTTTTGTGATTATATTATTACAAATCCTCCTTATTATAAAAAGGGAGCTAATATAAAAAATGAAAAGGAAGAATTTCTTTTGTCTAGGCAAGAAATTAAAATGAATCTTTCTGATATTTTTAAATTTTCTAATAAATGTCTAAATGATAGGGGAAAATTATTTATGATTCATAAACCCGAAAGGCTTGTTGATATTATAAAAGAAAGTGGAAATTTAAAATTGAAAAGAATAAAATTTGTTCAATCAAAAGCATTTGAAAAACCTGTTTTTATTTTAATGGAGTTTGTAAAAAATGCAAATGACGGATTAAAATTTGAAAATCCCCTTATAATATATGATGAAAATAATAATTATACAAAGGAGGTCAAAGAAATAAATGGATTATAGTATATATTTTGTTCCAACTCCCATAGGAAATTTGGACGATATGACATTGAGGGCTATTAATGTTTTAAAAAATGTAGACATTATAGCTTGCGAAGATACTAGAGAAAGTAAAAAACTTTTAAATTATTTTGAAATAAATAAAAAACTAACTTCATATCATAAATTTAATGAAAAGCAAAAATCACAGGAAATTATTAAAAACGCCCAAGAAGGTACAAGTTACGCAATTATAACTGACCAAGGAATGCCAGGAATTTCTGATCCAGGTCATATTCTAATTAAAGAATGCATTAAAAATAATATTTCTTACACAGTTTTGCCAGGTCCATCATCAATTCTTACAGGCTTAATTGCAAGTGGCTTTGATAATGATAGGTTTGCTTTTTATGGTTTTATTCCAAAAAAAAATTCTGATAAGAAAAAATTATATGAAGAGCTAAAAAATGAAAATAAAACCTCAATTTTATTTGATACTCCTCACAACTTAGAAAATACAATCAATGATTTTAAAATAGAATTTCCTAATAGAAAATTGGCGATTACCCGCGAATTAAGCAAAAAATTCGAACAATATCAAATTTTTGATATAAAAGATATAAACACAGATGAGCTTGCTTTAAAAGGAGAATTTGTTCTTATTTTGGAAAAAAATAATGAAGATGAATCTTTAGATATTTCATCATACAAAGAACAAATTTTACAAATGAAAAAAGATGGCGAATCAACTAAGGATATTGTAAAATCCTTGAGAAAATCCACCACTTTTTCAAAAAATGATATTTATGAATTTGTAATCAGCTTAGATTAATTTTCTAATTTATTTACTGGATATTCGTTTAAATATTCAACTATTTTCTCCAAACTTTGTCCTGCTGATGCTTCAACAGCAATTTGAACACTTGTTTCAACAATTGGTGTTCCAGCAAGATAAACTTTGGATTTTTTTTCATCATCCAACATATCAATTGCCATTTGACAATTCATCATGGAAGAACCCAAATCAAAAAATATAACTAATCCATCTGTTGAATATTCATTTATGATTTGATTAATTTCATTAAAATTTGAACCGATATTTCCATCCTTATCTCCGCCGCTTACCAAAATATTTACATTTGGAGCCATTTGAATGAGAATTTCTCTTAAACCTTCAGCCAATTTTTTGCTGTGGCTTGCTATTAATATATTAATCATTCAAATCTCCCACTATGCTTTTTATACACAAATATGAAGAATATGCGCCTGGATCAATATGTCCAATTGACCTATCCCCAAGATAGGCAGCTCTTCCTTTTCTAGCCTTAATTTCTTTTGTTTTTTCCATTTTTTCTTGTGCAATTTTAAGAATTTCTTCAAAGCTTGAATCATTTTTTAAAGCCTCTGCTACAGGATATAAAACATCAACCATAGTTTTATCTCCAACTTGAGCCTTGCCTCTCATTATTACTCCATCAACTCCGTCAGAAAAAGCTTTTGAAAATGAATTTTTATCCAATTCAATATCTCCATCAAAAGCTTGAGCAAATTTCATAAAAAATGTTCCATATAATGGCCCACTAGCTCCTCCAACATTAGAAATCAAAGTCATAGCAATCTTATTAAAAAGTGTTTTTAAATCTTTGTAATCATCATTCATGGCATCTTTCACTTTGTTAAAACCTTTTGCCATATTAAAACCATGATCACCATCGCCAATTGCCCTATCAAGATCTGTCAAATATTCTTCATTTTCAATAATTATATTTGATAAAGCTATTACCTTTGATTTAACTTTTTCTATATCCATGTTAACCCCTAACTATATCTACATTTTCTTCAATCAATTTTAAAATTTCATCATCAACTTTAAAAAGTGTTAATGAAAAACCTGCCATATCCATGCTTGTCATAAAATTACCCAAGAAAGTTTTTTTGATATTAATATTTTTTTCTTTCAAATAATCACTTGCAAAATTATTTACAATAAATAATTCCATTTCAGTAGTTTGACCCATGCCATTAACCATTAAAACAAAATCTCCATCTAGATTTTCAAAATCGTCAAGAATATGATCTAAAAGTTCCTTAGAAATTTCGTCAGCTGTTTTTATTTTTTCTTGTTTTACACCAGGCTCTCCATGAATTCCTACGCCAATTTCCATATCTTCTTCAGACAAATCAAAGCTTTCTTTTCCAGAAATAGGATTTATGCAAGCCTTAGTAGCCATGCCCATTGATTTAATATTTTTTACAATTTTTTCAGCCATAGCTTTCATTTCTTCCAAGCTTTTTCCACTTCTTGCCATAGCTCCCAAAACTTTATGAACAAAAATTGTTCCAGCGATACCCCTTCTGCCAGTAGTGTATGTGGAATCTTCAACTGCTACATCATCATTTACGATAATATAATCAACTTTTATTCCTTCCATCTCAGCCATATCTTTTGCCATTTCAAAATTCATGACATCTCCAGTGTAATTTTTAATAACCATAAATACACCTTGACCAGAATCAGCAAGTTTTATAGCTTCCAAAACTTGATCTGGAGTTGGAGATGTAAAAATTTCTCCACAAATTGCACAATCAAGCATTCCATCGCCAACATATCCAGCATGAGCAGGCTCATGACCACTTCCACCGCCAGAAATTAAACCAACTTTTCCTTTAATGGGAAGATCTTTTCTGTAAACTATTTTTAACTCTTCATTAATTTTTACCTTGTCCTCATTAGCTTTTTGAAGACCATTTAGCATTTGACTTATAATTTTATCCTTGTCATTAATTATTTTTTTCATACAAACCACCTCTCTTAATAAAAGTATACCCAAATCAAAATAATTTATGAAATTAATTGTATAATATTATTAGGTGATTATTATGAAATTTAAATTTGATAAAAACGCAAAACAATTTATAAAAAATAAAAAAATAGACAATATAGTTATACAAACAGATAATGATACTAAAAGCGCATGCTGTGGACTTGGAGCAATTGATTTTAATGTTTACACAAACTGTAAAGAAAAAATCAAAAATTTTAAGAAAGTAAAACTTGATAATGTAGAAATATATTATGAACCAGCTATGGATTTTTATTTCGAGGAAAACGAAGAAATTTTAATAGCACTTATAGGAATATTTTCATTCAAAAAATTAGCTATAGCTAATGAAGTAAATATTTTAAAATAATTATAAGCTCAGCTAATATGTAAATAATTGCATATAATAATTAAAGGATTTTCAGATGAAATTTTTATAATACTTTCAAATTAAAAAATTTCTTTGAAAGTCTTTTTTTGATTAAGATATAATTTTATTGAAACGCTAATTTGTAAAAAAAATATTTAATTTTCAATATTTTTTTATTTTATTTAAAAAAATTCTTAAAAAAATGCTTGACAATATTTTTATAAGTATGTATTATTATCTTAGATATTGATATAGGTTATCAGTATCAAAGAAAAATTTAAAATTTTTAAGGAGAAATTTATGAAAAAAATTGCTATTGTTTATTGGTCAGGTACTGGTAACACAGAAGCTATGGCTAATGAAATTGCAGAAGAACTTAAAAAAAATGATGTAGAAATTGAATTATTAGATCCAAATTCTTTTACAAAAGACTCAATTGATTCTTTTGATGGATTTGCATTTGGTTGTCCTGCTATGGGCAGTGAAGAATTGGAAGAAACTGAATTTGAACCTATGTTTGAAAGTATTGAAAAAGATCTTTCTAACAAACCCGTTTTAATTTTTGGATCTTACCAATGGGCTGATGGCGAATGGATGGAAATTTGGCAAGATAGATGCAAGGAAGATGGAATAAATCTTGTAAGAGATGGTCTAATTGCTTATGATAGTCCAGATGACGAAGCTTTAAGCGAATGTAGAAAGGCGGCATTAGATTTATCTAAAGCCATAGGTTAATTTTATGAACGAAGAATTGTTAATTGATTACGCATCACAAACTTTAGCGAATCAAAAACTTGCTAATTTATTTACTTTTAAAAATTCTGAAAATATTGATATAGAAAAGATGGTTTTTGAGTGGAATGAAATACTTAATGAAAAAAATATGTACGTGGAAATACTTAATAACAATAAATCTTCCGCCCAAATTTATGCATACAGACCTCACAAGCTAAAATACGTATTAAATGAAACAAAAACAAAAACTCTCCTAAGTAAATTGGGTTATAATACCAATGACTTAAATCAATGCATAAACCATTTAAAATTCAGATTTAAAAAAGAAAATTTCCCACATGAAATTGGTATTTTTTTAGGATATCCTTTTGAAGATGTTATGGGATTTATTGAGAATAAGGGAAATAAATTTCTAATAAATGGATATTGGAAAGTCTATGCCAATGAAGATAAAAAAATAAAAATCTTTAATAACTACAATAAAATTAAAAAATCTTATAAAATCTTATTTAACCGTTACAAAAACATAAGCCAACTTTGTGTAAATTAACAATTCTTTAAAATTATATTAACCTACTAAAAATGGATTGTTGTAAAAATAGATAATCTTTTTATTTTAGAAAACTCTTTTAGGAAATTTTCCCAGCTAATCTAGAAAAATTTCCTTTGAGTTTTTCTAAATAATTTAAGATTTGTAATCTATTTACAACAATCCCTTTATTTTTAATAAATCACTGATTTTTTCAATTTTATAATCTGATAGGTCTCCCTCACTTTCTTTACCGTAGCCGTATTTTGCAAAAATGGATATATTATTATTTAGAAATCCAGCTTTTATATCGGATAACCTATCTCCTACCATTATAAAATTATTAATTTTATTTATTCTTATTATTTCTGCTTTTGATTTGTAATTGTAATCTTCTCCTACTAAATATTTACTAAAATATAAATCAAGATCATAGATTTTTCTTGCATTTTCTATATATTTTTTTGTACAAGAAGATAATATTATAAGTTCGTGTTTTTCTTTTAGGAAATTTAATACTTTTTCTGTTTTTTCATATAAACTACCAAAATCTTTCATATTTTCCATCATCAAATCCCCTGTTGATTCTATTAATTTTTCTTTATCATAGGAATCGTCTAGAAAATCATCCCAAATTTTTCTTGGTGGATATCCAAGATATGATTTTGGATCAAGATTTGGTTTTTTTATTTTATATTTTTTTAAAGTATCATAAAATGCTTTTTCATAAATTTCGTCACTTTTATGGATAGTTCCATCAAAGTCAAAAATTATTTTCATATAAGATCCATTAGATTTGCCATTTCAATTGCAGATATTGCTGCATCACTTCCTTTATTTCCAGCTTTTGTTCCTGCTCTTTGAACAGCTTGTTCGATTGTATCAGTTGTAACGACTCCAAAAATAATTGGCTTTCCGCTTTCAAGTGATACGTTTGCAATTCCTTTTGAAACTTCTGAGCAAACATAATCATAATGAGAAGTATCTCCTCTTATAACTGCTCCCAAACAAATTACAGCATCATAATCTTTGTGAGCTAATTTTTTTGCTGCAAGAGGGATTTCAAAAGCTCCTGGAACTCTTACAAGCTCAATTTCTTCATCTTTTACTTCATGTCTTTTTAATGTATCAAGACAACCTTCTACAAGTCTATCTGTTATAAAATGATTAAATCTTGCAACAACAATTGCATATTTTTTTCCATTTGAAACTAAATTTGCACTATATTCTTTCATTTAATTCTCCTTAAATTCTCTTAAATCGTGACCCATTCTGTCAGCTTTTGTTTTTAAATAAATTCTATCTATATGATTTGAATGAATTTCTATTGGAACTCTTTTATTAACTTTAATATCGTATTTTTCCACTTGTTCGATTTTATCAGGATTATTTGTGAGTAAGTCAATTGATTTTACTCCCAATTCTTTCAACATAAGACAAGCTATTTTATAATTTCTCAAGTCTGGTGCAAAACCAAGTTTTATATTTGCATCTACCGTATCATAACCTTCTTCTTGAAGATGATAGGCTTTTATTTTATTAAATAATCCAATTCCTCTTCCTTCCTGTCTTAAATATAAAATAATTCCTTCTCCCTTTTCATCAATCATCTCCATTGCCTTATGAAGTTGATTTCCACAATCACACCTGTTTGATGAAAACACATCCCCAGTCAAACATTCAGAGTGAATTCTAGTTAAAATATTTTCTCCATCAATCTTGCCTTTGATTAAAGCTAAGTGTTCTTTTTTTTCAACTTTGTCATAAAAACTTATGGCTTTAAATTTTCCATGATCTGTTGGGAGATTGATAATATTTGTTTTTTCCAAAAAATTTTCTTCATTTTTTGAAAAATCCAACTTGTTTTCTTTTATATATTTTTTTATCTCAGCAACACTTGTCATTTTCATTCCAAGTTTTTCTGCAAGCTCAACTACTGCTTTTCCTCTTAGCATGTGACCATCATCTGCCATAATTTCACAGCATAAACCAATTTCTTTTAAATTTGCAATTTTCATCAAATCAATTGTAGCTTCTGTGTGGCCTTCTCTTACCAAAACTCCCTTATCTTTTGCAATAAGCGGAAAAACATGGCCAGGTCTTCTAAAATCACTTGCTTTTGTATTACTATCAGCAAGTGCCCTTATAGTTTGTGCTCTTTCAAATGCTGAAATTCCTGTTTCTGTATCAACATGGTCAATTGAAACTGTAAAGGCTGTTTCGTGATTGTCAGTATTATTTTTAACCATCATTTCTAGGTCAAATTGTCTAGCAATATTTTTACCAATCGGTGTGCAAATCAAACCTCTTGCATATTTTGCCATAATATTAATCATCTCGCCTGTAACTTTTTCTCCAGCACAGATCATATCGGCTTCATTTTCCCTATTTTCATCATCAGTTACTATAATTATTTCGTTATTTTGTAATGCTTTTATTATCTCTTCCATATTTTTTAAAAACCATTTTCCAATAAAAAGTTTTTATCCAACCTTTCTTCTTTTTTATTTGCCATAGATTTTTGGATAAATCTATTTATAATATCAGTTTCAATATTTATTTCATCGCCAATTTTTTTGTATTTAAAATTTGTTCTTTCTATTGTTTCCGGAATAAGTGATACCTCAAAACTTGTAATTTTATCATCAGAAACAGTAAGAGAAATTCCATCAAGAGCAACTGAGCCTTTTTTCACAATCAAAGAGCAAATTTCTGGACTTGCTGAAATTGTATAAACATTTTTATTTATGTTTTTTATTTTACCAACTCCATCGACATGACCTTGAACAATATGGCCATCAAGCCTATCAGAAAGCCTCAAAGCTCTTTCAAGATTTACATTTTTATTTACAATTGACCTATCAAATTTAGTAATTTTTAAACTTTCATTCATAAGATCCGCCTTGTAAGTTTTATCAGTAATTTCTGTCACCGTAAGGCAAACCCCATCAGTCATAATAGAATCTCCAAGTTTTGTATCTTCCAAAACAATATTTGCCTGAACTTCAATTTGAACATGGTCATTAATTTTTTTAAAAGAAATTACCTTGCCCATTTCCTCAGATATTCCAGTGAACATTTTTAGCCTCAATCATAATATCATTATCAAATCTTTTCACATCTTCAAGCTCAAACTCATAAGCTTCCTTAATTTCATCTACTCCCCTTCCATAAAAAGAAGATTTAGAATCAAAACCACTAATTATTTTAGGCGAAATAAATTCATAAATTTTATCAACCAAGCCTTCTTCTAAAAATCCATAATTAAGACTTGAGCCACCCTCAACCAAAATCGAACCGATTTTCATTTGGTAAAGTTTAGTTGCCAAATCATTTAAATCAACATGGTTGTTTTTCATTTTACATTTAATAATATTTAAATCAGGATTATTAGAGGCCTTGCAAGTTGCTATATAAGTTTTTTTATCACTTTTTAAATTAAAAATCTTGTAGGACATATAATCTTTTTCAATTTCAAGATTAGTGTCCACAATAATTCTTACAGGATCAACACCGTTTTCAATCCTTGAATTTAAAGATGGATCATCCTTAATCAAAGTATTTTTTCCAACAATTATTGCATCATAATCACTTCTTAATTCATGAACATAAGCTCTTGATGATTCATTAGAAATCCACTTAGAATCATTAATATTAGAAGAAATTTTCCCATCTAAAGTTTGAGCAAATTTTAATGCAATAAGAGGTCTGTTATATTTTATATTGAAGAAAAATTTTTCATTTAATTTTTTTCCTTCATCTTCAAGCAAACCCGTAACAACTTCAATATTGTTATCTTTTAAAACTTTAAGACCATCAACCTTTGGATTAGTATCAATATTTGAAATTATAACTTTTTTAATATTTCTTTTAATAATTTCCAAAGTACAAGGACCTTGTTTGCCCCAATGAGAGCAAGGTTCCAAATTTACATACAAAATCGCTCCATCACAATCACTTTTCAAATTATTAAAACAATCAACTTCCGCATGAGTTTTCCCATACTCATGATGAAAACCCGTAGAAATAATTTCATTATTCTTTACAAGCACAGCACCAACAAGAGGATTTGTTAAAGTTTTTCCCCTTGCCTTTTTTGCAAGCTCAAAACATTTTCTCATATAATCTTTATCATTCATCTTGCCTCCTCCACAATTCTAGGCAAAAGAAAAAGTCCCATTTCAGGGACTATAATTATTTCAAAAAGAAAAATCAAAAAAATCTTCTCTCATCCAGACTATACTGTCGGTATAGGAATTTCACCTATTCAGCAAAAAGCTCGCGGACTTTACCGCCGGTGGGGAATCACACCCCGCCCTGAAGAATTGTGTTATTTTATTTACACTTTTATTATAATACAAATTTTATTTTTGTCAATCGTTTACATAAATAAAATAAATATAACTATTATATTAAAAATGAATTAATTTTTATTCTACCTTTTCTATGAAAGGAACTTTCAAATTATCATTTACAAGAATATATACTCTGGATTCATCTTCATCAATATATTTTGTCCTGCTTGGAAATCCTATCCATTCATTTACAGCATTTTCCATTTGATTTCTTTTCTTAAAAGGAAGGTAGAGAGTGTAATCTCTACAAATTTCATTTTCACTTTGATCATTTGTTTGAAAACCATAAGGAACTTCAACAAGTTTATATTTTTTTTCATCTCCATAACTAAATGGCTCATTGCCAAAACTTGTATATTCTACAAGTCTTAAACTATAGGTTAAATCATCTATTTTTTGATTAATTTCAAATTTACCCAAACCATTTGTCAAATAAATAGTGCTTTCATCTTCGTATTTATAAGATAAATCAAAGGTTCCCGCTTCTTCTCTAAAGTGTATTTTTGTAAACCAATTACCCCCTTCTTCTTGTAAAATAAGTTCTTTGCCTATTAAATCTTCAAGAATATCTTGATTTTCCAAATTTTTGCTATAAGTTTCTGTAGTATTATTATTCCTACTAGAAAAATCGCCAACAATAGAAGACCTTGATTTAAAAACTCTATCATAAAAATAATTTTTTTCGCCTCTTATTTCTTTTATAGAAATTAGGTCTTCAAACCCATAAGATTTTATAGGGAAAAATATAAGGCCTAAAATAAATAATATTATAAGTTTTTTCTTTTTCATAATACGCTCCTATCTTACATATTCAACCATAAAATTTTCTTCGCTAGCATCTTTTTTTCCTATGGCAAAAACTTTAAGTTCTCCATCTTTTATATGTTCATCATCAATTTTTGCAATATATCTTTCATGATCTTTTATATCATTAAGCTTTCTATGCGGTAGATAAAGAATATATAAATTATCCTTGTCATCTTTTCCATACATTTTAGATTCTATATATTCTAGGGTAAAGTCCATACCCTCAATATTTCTCATCTCACTTTCTCCTAGAGGAAGTTCATAATCTATCCTCCTTAAACTTATAAGATATGATGTTTCATCAAGTTTTTCTTTTATGTCAAATTTCCCATTATAAAGTGAAACTTTACCTTGGTTATAATCTCCACTTCTAAAGGCTCCATCAAAATACCCCTCTTTATAAAAATATATGACTTCTGCTTGACTTTGATAGGCATAGAAAAATTCTTTGCCCTCAAGCTCATCATATATTTTCTTATACTCATCCTTTTTTATATTTTTTACTTTCTTTGTTTCTTCTGATTTTTGGCTGCTTTCTACTTTCGAATTATCAACTTTTGTATTTTCCTTTGTGTCTTTTTTATTACACGCAGAAAAAATTAATAATATAGTTAGCACTATTAGTATTTTTCTTTTCATAAAAACTCCTTTTTGTACTTAAAAATACTATGACAGAATAAATATTTTATTCTATTTTCAAGAAAATCTATCATATACCTATCTTGATTACCTTTGTTTTGTAAATCTTCATTTAATGAATATCTAAAAAAATTTTCATCATTTTCTTTATAATATTTATAAGAAAGGTTTTCCTAATACGTATTAATTTGTCTTTTTAGAAATTAAGTTTAAATATCCCATATAAGCTATAATTATATTTCTCTTTTTTATATTATATCATCAGTTTAAATTTTATACTAGAAACCATTGTTTGAACAATCTTTAGCATTTTACATTACTTTTATAATCTACTATCTTATTAATGCATATCTTATACGTGACTTGAGAGTTAAGAATGTGTAACATTTTATTAAAATTGTACATAAATCCCAAGATCTCCCTATATATTTACTCTAAATCTTTTTTAAGCATAACCATATCTTTAGTTCTGTAATCTTCAGTAAATCCACAATCTAAAAAAAGATTTATAGCACTATTATCCAAAGCTACACTATCATATAAAATTCTTAAACCATTATTTTTTGCTAAACAGCATAACAGTTTCAAACCTTCACGTCCATAACCATTTCCACGATATTTTGAATAGATAATTACATTTACCAAATATCTATTCTCTATTTCATCTAAATGATAAGCTATCTCCCCAACAAAATTATTATTTTCATCAATTAAATATCTATAAAGCCTTTTGCCCTCTGAATTTTCTACCCAATAATGATACCATATTTGCCACTTGGATTCTGGAAAATCAATGGTTCCTCCCCATGCATTATTATAAGACATAGTGTCTGGATCAGATAGTAGCTTTTCTCTAAACCATAAGTCTTCATATTTTGGAATATAAATCTTAACCATTTATTTTACTCCTTCAAATAAAAAATCATTTTTAAAACACATTTGATAAATCACTTAGATATAATACATAAAATCTTTTAATTTTTTATTATATCATTTTATCAAAGCATTATTACAAATAGCAATAGCTTATACAACTTATCAGAATAATATCCCTTATGTTATAAATTTAAATTAATTATCGAAAAAAAAATAATTTTCACATAAAAAGACTTCTAAAGTTCCTTTTAAAACCTTAAAAGTCTTATAAATTATTTATTAAATTCTTTCGAGCAAATCTATTGATTCTGTATTCGTTATCTTAACAAACATATTTATCAATTTAATATATCCAATCTCGATATCGTTTTTAGTTTGTATCTTCAAATATCATGCTAGTGTTGATATGTCACAGGATATTTAGACGAATTTTTGTGTGATTGATTTTATTATTCCATAGACGACTTTAGAATCATTCCTTTTCGTTGTGTACAAAATAGTATGAATCCTAAGTATTCTTTTGTTAGTTTCCTATGATGTTTTTTGATTCTTCTATAATAGAATGAACGCTTTCAAAGTTGTCTAGTTTTTTGTTTTCGATGACATATTTTACTGTATCTTTTGCGACTCCAGCTCTGATTGTGTCGTATTGATTTACTTAGGAGAAGTATTATTTATGGCTTATTATAAATGACAAATCTGAGATTTTATCTACAAATTATTTTTTTATACTAAATCGATGTTTTTATTTTTTACATAAATTTCCACGATTTTATCCACAGATTGTAGATTTTCTAGGATTGCTTTTATTATCCAATATCGATATACTTAATACATACGTGCCGTTTTGCTAATTTATTCTTTAAAAATTTAGATATTATATCAAATTGACTTATTTTATAAATCTAAATCCATTTATACTCATATGGTATACCATCTAAAATATAATTAGGAATTTTTCAAACACGTCTATACTATAATGAAATTCTATCATATAATGTAGCTCCCCTTTATAGTAAAGTCGATTCTAGACAACAAACATCAAATCTTTTAATATAAATTCCACCCTAATTATTTTTCACTTCACAAATTATTTCACATTTGCTTGATTACTCAACATTTAATGCTCCACCAACTAGATATTTTGATTTTCTACTTTGTATGTAAGCAATGCTTGATCTCTGATAATAACAGCTGTGACTCTCACTATGTGTCGTCATTTCTCTATTATCATTATAAAATCCATAAAACTCTTTAAGCATAAAACACGGGTACATAGTTATTAACTAAACCTTCTTTTAAATCATCTAAAATACAATTTAAATTTTGAATATTAAAACTATAAAGTTTATCTAAAAAATACTGATTATCATATACATAGTTATCATCCATTAATGAAGATTTCCTAAGTTTAAAGTAGAAAGTTGTCTTTAAAAGTTTATCATCAGTATAAGTGAATGAAGAACCAAAAACACAAGCTTTTTTATAATCAGAATTTTTATTTATTCTTATAGTAGATAATAAATATATTAAATCCTTATTTTGTTGTTTAAGATTTGCTATAGTCGAGATTAATTCAATATAACTTTTAACTTGCTTATCTTTTAAACCAATTGGCATTGAAATAATTTTTTCAAAATTATTATTCTTAACATACTCAATTGTATTAAAAATAATACTCTGATCCAAAAGAGCTAAATATTTAAAAAAATCTGTAGAAAATCGGTTAGTATTAAGCGATTCTTTCAAATCTATTAACTGATAAATTTTTTTATCCTCTAATCCATTTATATCTATATTTATTCCTCTGTGAGGATTATATGTAAATTCGCTTTTTTCTAAATCTCTCAACATTTTCATTACCTTTATTAGATTATAATATTTCAATTAAAATTATATATATATATATATTGTCAAGTATTATTTCATTACGTAAGTTTTACATATAAATCTTAATATAGTAAATTATTTATAGATATAAATATAAGATAATTATTATATTAATTATGTGTTAATTTTTATTATTAATATAAATTACAATTGCAAAACAACATTATGTCTGCTATTATTATATATAATGAGTTAATATACGGAGGATATATGCGCCTTAATATAAATGATAAAGAAAAAGTAAAAAAATATTGGGATTTTTTTTATAATCACCCATCTTCAAGTTTTTACCAAGATAAAATTTGGGCCTTAATAAAAAACGGATGGAATAGTGACTATTTTTATATAGAAAAAAATAATGAAGTAATTGCTGTCGCACAAGTTTTATCTATATACAATTCAGAAGCAAAAAAAAATTTATTCTATTGCCCTCGTGGACCAGTATCAGATCTTTATGATATAGAAACAAATATAGAATTAATTAATGAAATCAAGAATTTTGCAAAGAAAAATAATGGATTTCTTGTTAAATTTGATCCCAATTATGAATATGATGAAAAACTTGTAAATGAATATAAAAAACATGGCATAGAATTTTGTCACAAAATGTATTCTTATGTTCAATTCCCTTTTTCAATGATGTTAGATATTAATGGAAGAAAATTCGAAGATGTCATCCAATCTTTTTCTAAAAACGGAAGAAAACAAGTAAGGAAATCATATAAACAAGATTTAGAACTATATGTTGGAAATAGAGATGACATTAAAACTTTTCACGAAATAACTGCTGATATGTGCGAAAGAAAAGGTATAACATATAGACCTATAGATTATTACTATCGTCTTTATGACAACTTTAAAGATAACGCAAGAATGACTTTTGTTAAATACAAAAACGAATTTTTGTCTTGTTCTTTTTTGATAACATTCAAAGATTATGCGATAGCTCTATATGGCGCAGATAATCTTAATATTGATTTAGGTCAATCTTATTTTTTAGATGCTGAAGAAATAAGATATTGTTGTGAAAATAATATAAGATATTATGATTTAGGTGGTGTTAAATCATTAGACATAAACGATGGTCTATATAGGTTCAAAAGAAAATTTACAAATAATAATATAATAAAATGGATTGGAAATATAGAATGTATCATTGATGAAGATTCTTACCAAAAATTTATAGAAAATAAAGATGATAGAGACTATACTCCCGAGCTTAAAGGAAATATTGCTGATTAATTTTGTCAGTAAATGTAAATCTTTTTCTATAGATATTTAAATAATTTCTTTATTCAATTTCTACTTATAATTTGATTAAAAATCAAATTATAAGTAGAAATTGATAAATAGTTTTTTTCTTGTTTATAATTAAAATATAAATTACCTTTCATAATTTTCTTATTTAGCATGCTCAGATGATAAAGCTAAGTTTTAAATATCAGATATTCTAGTTTTAAATAGTTTATGATTTATTTTTAGAAAATAGTAATAAAATCCCATTAATTTGTATTATTTTTTAATATAATGTTTTTGAAATCTCATCCCAAATCTCATTAAAACTTTTACCATCAAAAAGTTTATATCTAAACGCTTTATCTATGCTATTAAATATTTTTTCTTTTTTGAGAAATCCAATTGCTATATCATCTGATATACTAACAATAGCATCTTTTTTATGATAAATAAATTCATATCCACCTTTAAATTTTTTCCAATCAAATGGTGTAAATTTAGACTTTCCACTGAATATATAATGTAGATCTTCTATAAGATACTCTGTAAAATATTCATCATCAGAAATAACAAAATTCGTAGATTCCGGTTTCAAAGTCGCCAACATAGCAAGGTTATAAGACATACTCATCCTATCAATTTTACTTACCTCTACTTGTATTTGTCTTTTTTGGTTTTCTTTCGTAATTATAACTTCTGACCATAAATCAGCTTGTTCTCCAAAAATATTAAAATAATCAAAGCCTGCTGTTACAAGTCTATTGATAGCCTCTTTTAATATATATTTTTCTTTTATATGATGTCCAATAATAAAACAGTGTTCTCCTGAGCAAATTTCAAAATTCATATCATTGATATCACTTATACATATATTATTCCAAATCCATTTATTTTTATAGTACATACTTTATTAGCCTAACTTTCATGAAGATAAATTTTGATTTTTATCTTAATCCATTTACCTCGTATTTCTTTATCAATAACTTTAGCAAAAAGAATTTTTCCAGCATCCATAAGTCTAGAGAAAATAATATTATCTTGACGAGGGACATAGCCGATTTTATCTTTTTTCAATGTTTCTACTCTAATAGCTTGAGGATCATGTTCATTTTCTGGCTCACGATAAAAAACTAATTTGTCTCCGTCTTTTATATAAGATGAAATATTTTCAATTCCTTCAATATGTGTTGTCCCAGCAACATAAGTATCAAAAAGATAAATATCACGCTCAAAAGGTTTTGGTAAATCAATTCCTACTTCCTTATTCAAAAGATACTCAATTATTCCTCTCTGATCTTTTTTTTCTAAATTATTCATATCTCATCCCTAATTAAATTATTTATATATTCTTCTTGCGTTCGTACTGCATCATCAAAACTTTTTAAATCTTTTTCTAACTGACTTAACCTCTCTGACTTTTTCTTCTCATCTTCCACGTAAATTCTCCAAGTATAAGGAGGCATAGATTTAGTTAACTCAATGTCATTTTTAATTAGATTTACTAAATCAGTTAGTCTTATTACCTCTTCTTCCAAAGATTTACCAGCCAAACCTATATCATCTTTCATATCTTCACTGCAAACTATATCAAAAATAATTTGTAAAGATTTGAGATCCCCATTTTTATAAAATTCAGTAGCATTATAAAATAACTCTTTCTCAGAATTTGTTATCGATAGATTTATGTCTGGGTGTAATTTTTTTACAATAAATTTATATAATTTTTTTAGGCGTTTTTCATCATCATCAGATAATATTTCAGATTTTGAACGCCTTAATGCAGTATTAATTTCTTCAATTTTTTCATTTAATTTTTTCTTATATTCTGTAAATTCTAAGTCTAACTTTTTATCGATAACTTCCATATTTATTTTTTCTTGACGATTCTTTTTCGCTTGAATCATATCTTTTTTTCTTTTCAAACGAAGATAATTACAATAAGCTTTATAGATTTTGTACTCAAGACTTCCAAAAATAAGCATATATTCAGTTTTTATATTTTCACAAATTATATATTTAAGATTGTCCCTTTCAAAAACAAGATTTTCCAAGGTTTTTTTAAGCTTTTGGATTTTATCCTTTGATTTTTTATCATTTGGAAACTCAATAATTTGTCCCATATATACGTCTCCTAATACAATTATATTTTTTAATAATAGCTTTATACGAAGCTATTATTATAACATTAAGATGATACAAACAATTAGCATAATCAATTACAATAATATATAAATCCCAGTAGCCAATGCTACTGTCTAGACGTAGCTCAATACTTGCTGATTAATTATGTTCCGCTACAGGACTAACAACTAATTTTGTGTTAATATCTCTTAACAACAGGAATAAAGACGTAATAAGCAGCTAACCATCAATTATTTCTTGCTCACCATCTTTATTTTCATACGCAACGATATTACCAAGAAATACGAACCTTCACGTTCAATTCCTCCACTAGTAACCGTGAATCTTCATAAATCTTCAAACAGCATTTCTGCCTGTTCTTTAGTCCAAGCATAAGGTCGTTGATATTCTGGAATAACAAAGGGTTTTACTCTTCCACTACCAAGTAATGCCTCCATACTTTGTTTGTTAACTTCTATTGTTGTTGAAATAAATAGTCTTCCTCACTTCGTCACCATATCAAGGAGTGTCTTATAGCTATCAACAACATCGTAAATAACCTCACCATTGCTGATTGCCTTAAAGTGTTCTCTTGCACAGTGAATCTTTGATTCTTCAATTAAACGAAGCTGCATTGAATCCATAGAACCTTTTGTCTCTGCAACAAAATAAATGTGCTTAACGGTTCCTTCATAAAATGCAATTGCCCAGTCAGGATTATAATGTCCAACTGGAGTTGAAATATAAAATCCGTCTGGCAATTTAACATATACTGCTACATTTGTGTTTGTATCCAATTCAGTAGCAAACACCTGCTCGTTTGATGAATCATAAACGATATGGTCATACAAATGCTTTTTTGCTTTCATTGCATTTACACCTAAGCGCCCTTTGATTGTAGGATCAGTAAATACGTCAGTTCCATATTTATCATCCATAACATCGTAAGTAATATGTTCAATTATAACAGTTGCTTTTTCATCATTAATAAGTGCTGCTGCCTTAATGATGAATTCTTCTGGATTGTTCTTAAACTGATTAAAGGTTTCTGGCTTAATACCCTGAAGAATCTGGATTACAGCTTTTCTTGTAAGTCCAGTCTCATCTACAAGCTTTCCAATCAAGTCATATTTAACATTAGAATTTGCAGCAACAACATTACCGTAGCTTGCAGATTTTTCCTTAACAAAAGATTCACCACTCACAAGGTCTTCTTTTGATTTAATCTGTTCCATAGCTCCGATTTCAACCTTGAAATAAATCTTTGAAACGCGAAGTTTTCTATCTAATGAATCAATAGATTTTCTGACCAATTCATCTGTATCAAAATCAACAACATATACCGACTTAGAATTAATCTTTGCCCACAAAGCCTTGAACTCAGGCATAGCAAGTTTACTTTCATCAACCTCAAGTTCAATATTATTACTACGAGCATTTTCAGGCTTTATAGCTCTGCTGTCATAAATGGAATCAATAATTTCAATAACAGATCCTGCAGAATCAGCTACTTCTTCAGCAACCTTCAATTCACCATTAGCCTTATCCTCATAATATTTATCAGTAAGAACACCCTTCCTATCAATGTAGCCATTAACAATAAGATCAAAATGGATTGCTCTACCTATATCAACATCAATAACCCGTTCATTACCCTTGTCGTCCTTGATTACCTTACCAATGAACAAATCTGTAGTTACTGCCTTTGGTCTGTCAGAAATTGCTTCTGCGATTTCATTCTGAAGACCTTTAGCAAAGCTATCATAGCTTTCACTGGCAATTACAGTAAGCACATTTACGCTATGTACATCATTGCCGAGCACATTTGTATCCATACGTTCACCATCTTGATTAACACAAAGACGGAGACCACGTCCTACTTCCTGACGTTTGCGAACATCACTTCTGCTTTGCTTCAAAGTACAAATCTGGAATACATTAGGATTATCCCATCCTTCTCTAAGTGCAGAATGTGAGAATATAAAACGCACCGGAGATTTCTTCGGATTTCTATCAAGAAGAAGCTCTTTGTTTTTCATAATAAGATCGTAAGCATCAACGTCATTCGACATTTTTTCCTTAGAGTTTTCTCGCTTTTCATTTGCCTTACTATCAATCATCTTTCCTTTTTTATCGATAGAGAAATATCCAGCATGTGTCTTATCTTCAGAGATAGCAGAAAGATACTTCATGTAGTCGTCTTCTCCCATGCCAATTTGAAGATTACTGATAACATCCTTGTATTCTTCTTCGAACATCTCTGCATAAATACCATTTATCGGCTGACCAGTTGAATCATACTGCTTATACTTAGCAACCTCATCAATAAAGAACAGTGAAAGCACTTTAATGCCTTTATAGAACAATTCTCTTTCCCTTTGAATATGAGAAAGGATTGTTTCTCTAATTTGAATGCGACGAAGCTGGTCTTCTGATACCTTACCAATAACGTCACCTGAATAAAGTTTAATACCATTAATAAATTCTACAGAATCATCACGCCCATCAATTCTTGAAACAACAAATCCATGCTTGTACTCTTCCATCTGACCAGAATTATCATAAAGGTTATAACCCTCCGAAACAATACGAGTAATCTTTCTAATGCTAGTTGCACCTTTAAAATCAAACTGTATTGTCGCTGTAGGTGCAGCCTTTGAAAGATTTATACTTTCCAAGTAAATATAACTTTCAGTTGCATTACTACCAGATTCTGTAATCCCCTTAACAGCAATTTTTTTAACAAGACGCTTGTTGTAGGCTTCCATAGCATCCAAACGGTAAATCATATTATAAATACTATCTGACTTGTGAGTTGCAGAATAACGAAGAGTCATTAAAGGATTAAACTGTTTTAAATTTTCTTTTGTTTTCTTACCCTCTACAGATTGCGGCTCATCAATGATTATGATAGGATTTGTTTTTGCAATAATATCAATTGGACGACGAGAACGAAACTCATCCAATTTCATATAAATTCTTCTTGCATCTTTTCCCCTTGCATTGAATGCCTGTGAGTTGATAATCATTACGTTAATAGAACTATCTGATGCAAAGCGGTCTATTTCGGTAAGTTGTGCAGAGTTATATATAAAGAAACGAATCTTTTTTCCATACTCTTCAGCAAAATGATTTTGTGTCACTTGAAATGACTTATATACACCTTCACGGATAGCGATGCTTGGTACAACAACTATAAACTTACTCCAGCCATAAGCACGATTAAGCTCATACATAGTCTTTATGTATGTGTATGTTTTCCCAACACCAGTTTCCATTTCAATTGTCAGATTATATCTACCTTCTAGTTTCTCTGAAGGCTTAATCTGATTTGCTCTCTGAATTGTATTTATATGTTCCAGAATCAATCTATCATTTAATTCTGGTACAATCTTTTGATTGCTCCAACCAGTGAAATCATCTTCATCTGTTAATGATTGCTGGATATGTCCTAAACCTCTATCCATCATATAAGAAGGAGTCAAATAAGGCTGACCAGCAAATACATCAACTACAGCTTTTGCAGCATCTGCTTGGAATTTCTGACGCCTAAATTGTAGTTTCATAGCTGAATCTCCTTAAATAACCTTTACTCTTGTGTCAGGTGCCATCAATTTAAAGATTTCTCCAACATTAATCTTTGAAGGACTGTTTTCAAAACTGCTGTCACGGAATACTGCACGAAGAGGCTGTCTCCTTGCAATTTCCTTAATCACACTATCCGGAACATTTTTATCAAAACAAGCAATAAGGTCACCTTCGTTATAGTTATGAACTGTACATCCATCAATATGCTCAGAGCTGTAAGGAAGCGATAAAGGAAGTCCCCACTCAAGAAGACATCCAAACAATAAATCAAGGTCATTACGGTCAGATTTAACATTAGATTCAAGCATTGAGAGTATTTCTTGGCTGTATTCTGATGGTCTGTAGTAAACATCATTCATATTTGAATCATCAATTTTCAATACTCTAAAGCCCGTATCAAGGCTGACTGTTGTTATTGGATTTTCTTCTTTTATTTTTTTTCCTGCTCTTCGGATTCTTTCTTTACCAACATCACATATTACTTGATATCCCATTTTATAAGAATCAGTATTTACTGCAATTGGTTCAGGAATTTGAATCATAATAAATTTTCGATTATTTCCATCTTCAGAGTTCAGCAACATTGTTGCATGAGCAGTTGTTGCTGACCCACTAAAAAAATCAAGCACAATATCATTTTCATTAGTATTAAGTGAGATTAAGTCCTTAACTGTATAAACACTTTTTGAAAAATCAAATGGAGCTTTATCTCCGAATAACTCCTTAAGTTTATTCGTTCCGTTAGAAACATTGCTATATATATCTTCTGTCCATAAACTTATTGGAGTTCTAGTTTTATCTGATGGAATTTTAATTTGTCCTTTTTCGTATATATATGAATTACACTCAGCTGAAACTCTGTCGTATGTTCTCTGCCATACTTTTTCTTCTCCATTTTTAGATATAGGTAACACAAATGTATATCCTAATTCTTCATATTTGTATTTCAACTGAGAAATATATGCCTCATTAAATTCCCTTCTTTTAGAGTAAATCTCTTCATATTCCTCTTTATCAATAACTGAAACTTTACCATTTTTCACCAACATAGGATAAAATCTAAAAGGTCTTTCAAACTTTCTTGAATTTGTACCACTTCTCATTAAATATCTAAAATCCATATCATCTTCTAATTTTTTAATCTTTAGTGGTGGCATAGAAAATAAATCCTTAGCATAAAGCAAATGGTATTCGTGCACTGGATCAAGATTATTTTTGTTTCTTCCTTGTGGATTACATCTTGTAACTAATGTGCCAATAAAATTATGTTCTCCAAATACCTCATCACACATCATCTTCAATGTAAATAATTCATTATCATCAATCGCCAACGCAATATAACCATCATTTGTTAATAGGTTTCTAGATATTAATAGCACAGAATACATCATAGAGCACCAGTCCGAATGGAATCTGCCATTGGTATCAGTATTTTTCATTAATACATTGCCATTTTCATCAAATATACCAGTTTCATTATTATATTCATCTATAGAAATACTATAGTCGTTCGGATATATAATATTGTTTCCAGTGTTATAAGGTGGATCAATATAAATCATTTTAATACTATTTAGATAACTTTCCTGAAGAAGCTTTAATACTTCAATATTCTTACCTTCTAAATAAAGATTTTCTGTATTATCCCAATCCACACTCTCTTCAGGACAAGGACGAAGCGTTTTGCGAATAGATTTGTTCGCTTCAACTATAGATGCCTTTTTCCCAACCCATGTAAACTCATAAGCTTCATCTCCTTCAATTATATCTCCTGAAAGCATCTGCTTTAAAAGCTCAAAATTAATAGCTTTCTTAGGATTTCCATTCTCATCTGCTGTCTCAGTAATGCAGTTAGGGAAAAGAGCACCTATCTTATCAATATTTTGAGCAGTCAAATCGACTGATTCCATTCTCATTTTATCCATTTTAGAGAACCTCCAATTCTTTCTAGAGCTTCTTTAGCTCAGTGTTAATTTGCATCTGTTTATTAAGCTGTTTTTCTTTACGAATTTTATTTTGAAGTGTTGCTATCTTCTTTTGAATCGCCTGCTTCTGTTCATTTCGTGCAACGTACTATTTCCGTAATGTTATCAAATACTTTTACTTCCATAGATTTCATCCTCTTTAAATAGTATGAATAATCATGCTAATTTATATTTTCGACTGTCTACACAGCCACGCATTCTGTTATAGTCGTTCAGACATCCATTTATTTGGACTCTTTTGATTCATCTGTTGTATCATCTGGAACAACTTCGACAATATCTCCTATATCACATTTTAAATACTCGCATATTTTAAGGAGCAAATCCGTTGTTATATTAGCTCCTTTACCTAGTTTTGCCAACGAAGCCGAACTAATACCTGCATTCTTTGCCAACTCAGTTTTCTTCATGTCTTCTTCTACAAGTTTTACCCATAATTTTTTATATGATAGTTTCATTCCATCTCCTTCGGGAGGTATTTCCTCCAAATTGAATTAAATACTTAAACGTGCCTATACTTTTAATCACTATAATATGTAATCACTCTGCTCTGAACCTTTATGAATGACAAATTATTAATATAATCCATTCTTCAATGTATCCTCTTTAATTCGATCCTCTTTACGATAACTTGTCAAAAATAAAAACTTATTCTTATCAAAGCTAAATAAATAATAAACATACCTTAGCGTCAAAGTTTTACCCGTATTAGACATACCTTAAATAGCCTTAAATTTATATAAAACTCAATAGTTTCCCAATCAATGATAAGTTTTCCATCTTCAAAGTATATTCTATTTCAGCAAGGTTATTTAGACTAGGATTCGTCTCATAAATATTAATCTGAATATCGACATCATATATACCTTTGGATAAGCGACGAAAAATCTGATTAATAATATCTTGCATGGTCATCTCTATTTCAACTGTAATATATCTTCAAGCTAGAAAGCTTTGTAAATGATCTTTATCTAAATTATAAATATCCTATATTTCTTCAGCAAAATCAGCCTCATCGTACCTACTACAAATCAATCCATCCCTGTTCTTTAAAATATACTTTTTGCCTTTAAAAATTTGGTATTGCATATTTAAGAACAATTTAGTTACTTGATTGAACTTATCACTCACAGACATTTTTTCTTCTCCGTCAGTCATCAGGTCATGTAATGTATCTCCAACAAGCTGCAAAACAAAAATCCCACCGCGTTCTGACAGTGACATATAAGTCTTTAATTTTCCAGCTATCTAATGAAAATACACTATCCACCCCCTTTAACCTTTTTGGTCAAACCACAGTTACGCACGGTCAAACTTAAAAATATCCGATTTTCCATAATTGAATCATACTTAAAAGAGTTAAAATAGATTTTTTAAAGTATAACACACTTTTTCGCGTTTTTCAATATTTTACAAGTTAACGCTTATAAATTATTTACGAATGCAAAATATTTTTTTATTACTGATTCAATGAAGAATATAGCATTCACTTGGCAAGATATTAAACTGTTTAGATCAGATATTAATACTAGCTACCACATCGTTTGGAACTGAATCAGCAGTCTAGAATCCTACAGCCCTAAATACAATGCTAGAATTATCAATGAGCTTGACCTGAAATTAATTATACTTATATCTTTGAGTGAACTTCTTAGTGATAAATCAAAATATCAAAAACAGTTACAGCAAAACATTTCATTAGTCATCAAAATTTCTGCTACTATATTCACTGATGATATTTATAAGAAGCTTATTTGATTTCAGCATGAGCTTGTTAAAAGAGCCACAATAAATAAGCCTATGATGATATTGCAAACCAGATTTTTGCACTCAGATAAAAACTCCAGCATATATAAATAGATACGGAACAGTGTTACTAACAACTGCAATATATCACAGAATTGCAGGATTTAATCAAAGAACAGTCTTCCGATCTTACCGTATTTGATGAAGCAATTGTAAAGCGCTGTCTTAAACAAACCGTAATATGGTCAACTAATTGCACTGTTGAATCAAAATCCGGACTCAAGGTCGATGTTGAAAGATAACCCTATACGCACGAACCCCTCCCAGCCATGATGACGCGGAGGGTTGTTTTTGTAATTAGAACGCAATGTTATCCTCACAGTTTCTCTGTTTTAACCAAGACCAAGTCTCTTTATATATTTCATCAGCACCAAGTGGTATTCCATTCTTTTGCTTTGCTGGTAGATAGTCACTTGGTGTAGGCATATCTGTTCCATCAAGAACTGCGCCATCTGGTAAGTCAACTGCATCTATTTCTTCTGGAGTGAATGTTGGAATATCATTCATTAGTATTTCTACTTTTTTACCTTTCTCTATTTTTTCAGCAGCAGGCTGTGGTTTCCCTCCTGCTTTTACTCTTCTTCCACCTCTGTATGTTCCGTCTTTAGCGATAGTATCACCTCCTAATACTTAAATATAAAATCTCCCTTCAATAAACAATATTGTTTACTGTAGGGAGATTTTAGTTTAACTATGTTTGTCTAAAAATAGAAAAGATCCTCAAATTTCTTTTCTAAAGCAATGCAAAGTATCAAAGCTAATTTAGCAGTGGGGTTAAATTGACCAGTTTCAATTGAGCTGATTGTATTTCTTGAAACACCCACCTCATCAGCTAACTGTTGTTGTGAATAGCCTTTTTCTTTTCTGACTTCTTTTAAATGATTTTTAAGAACTAGTTTATCATCCATAATCCATCACTACTTCAATGTTATAAGGTTAGCTACAAATAAGGCAATTCCTATAATCGCCATAAGTATCCCCATTAACAATTGCTTTCTTTCTTTTAATTTTGCATACTTTACAAGTTCTTTCGTTGCTTCAATACTAAAATAAATACTTAGTATTCCATAATTAAAGGAATTGAAGAAAAAAGCTTCAATTCCAAATAGGATGGCAGCAACAGCTAATCCGATTTGGCTGGAAACTTCACCTGCTTTTTTAAAAATATCAACCATCATCTCATCGTGATATTTATACTCCTCACGACTTCTTGCTAAAACTTCATCTCTCTTCATATTTATTCTCCTTTATTCTTTTGCCAAGTTTACTTGGTATTTATATTATATCATGCCAAGTTTTATTGTCAATAGGTTAGAACAAATATTTCAGCTTTTAAAAGATTTTCATTAATACCCCCTTTGAACTCGAGTTTTTGTGTGCGCTTGCCCAAATGGCACCTACTAAAATACTAATTCTTGAATGGCAGGATTTACAAAGTGATATTAAGTTTGACTTATCACGATTTCATAAACGTCTTAAAGGTAAAATATGATGAACCTCTTGTGCTTTAGTAAAGCCTCCATCCTTTAAGCACTGTTCACATAAAGGGTTATCGTTTATATATCAATTTCTAATCTTTCACCACTTAGACCCATATCTTTTCTTTGTCAAAGGATCTCTTTTATATTTTTCATAGTATCTATTAACATCTCTTTTATGTTTTTTACAATAACTACCATCTTCTATTAATTCAGGGCATCCTTGATATGGACATGGTTTTCTTGGCATATTCTTCTCCATAAAAAAAGTCTTAAGGATGAAAAATCCCCAAGACTTAAATAATTATTATTTTCTACTCTAATACTACTACACTTAGCTACTATTATTCTATCAACTTTACTATATATTTTAGTATATCGTTAATCATTATACAGGTTCTTATCAATTATTTCTTCAATTGACAAATTTTCTATTCTTACTGAATTTAGTAAATCATTATATGAGCTAAAGATATATCCTTCTTCTGAATAGCTTAGAGAATACATTTTGTCCAAGTAATAAAATTCGAATTCATGGTTAATTGATATATATCTCCTAAAAAAGATTGTAAATTATAATCATACACAATAACAACCTATTCATTAATATTGATTTTAGGGAAATCAAATGATATTACATCTATGACATAATCAGCCCCCACTACTATAAAATGTATTAATTCTGTATCATCCTCATTAATTTTTTTATAAACTCAATAAACTGAGAATCTTTTGTATAATATATTGGATTATAATCAGAAAAATCTTCTATCCAAAAATCTGGTCTATATGACTCATCCGTCTCACAGTATGATAGAATTTTGTCCTATTTTAGTTGAATATTATTTTCATTACCCGCATCTTCTAAATTAATCACAAATCCATTATCTTTATAACCTGAATCTTTAATGTAAAAAACTTGCTTTATTTCTAAATCTATTTCATATTTAATAATCATATCATCTATACCTAATCTTAATTGGTCTTTTATACTGAATTTCTAAAGTTGGTCTACCATCTGTACTATTTGATCTCACATTAATCTTTGTGCCATCCGGTAATTGCCCAACTTTGGTACCATTTGATTTTTTTCAACCTTTCCTTCTAAAAATATTTCTTTAGTCTCAGCTCCTAAACCATTATAAATATCTTTTAAAAGTTTTTCCTCTTCATTTTTTCTTGCACCTTCTAAATATAAGTTATATACTTCAACATTTTCAGCAAAACTATGCTAGTATTCGTGATAACAATAGCAAAAACTAATATAAATGCAACAGTTTTATTATAGTCATAACCATTTTTATTACAGCAACTTAGTCAAATAATTATTATTTCTTAGTCTCACCTTCATTTATTAATCCTAGGCCATTAAAGTAGTTATATAGTTCATTATTATATTTTTTTACTATTTGGCTAGCCCTATTTTCCCAAAACTCATATATTCTTTCTATTTCATCAAGACAAGCTTTCTTGTCTTTTTCTTTATATATTTTTAATGGGTTATCAATCATTTTATATTCTGACAGACCATGAGTATCTAAAAAAGATTCCCACGTAAAATTTTTAAAATATTCTTGTGATTCTATAAACCTTAACTTCACTTCTCTTAAATAATAATTTTTTACTTCTTCCAAATAGTAGTCTAAGGAATCGTACCAGCTAAGCTTTGCACTTTTTCTTCCATGACACATAGGTATAATCCAAAAATTAGCTAAACAATGGTATTTTGAATGATAATCAATTAATTCTTCGGGCCACATTTCTTTTGGACTTCTACAGTATTTACATCTATCACCCAAGATCACATTCGCCAAAGAATTAAATGAATGCATAGTGTCTCCCATATAATTCTCATTTATATATTTTCCGTTTTCTTTTAGAATTTTTCCATTATTTTCCTTTAAAATATTCTTATATACTATTTTATAGAAACCCACACTAAAATCTGACATGTCTTCATCTAAACCACTATTATATAACTGTGGACTATATATAATATTATCTTGCATACAAATTTTTTTAACATTATTATCACATATGATAGGGGTAAGTAATACTTCATAAACTTTCTTTTCTATTTCTGTCATTTTATTTTACCTTTCTTCCACCATCCATACCGTTGAAACGACCCTTTTAGAATATTAATAGTTACGTTACAAGTCGGTTATTTAGGAAATATTTTTGAACGCTGATTTCAAGCCTTTTAAAGCTACTTTACTAGAATTCTCTTGTCATCAATACTAGAGTCTCGACATAGCTCGGTTGTTCAACCAAAAACATACTCAACCCCTATTGTACAAGGAAATGGTAGAACACCTATTTTCGCCTTAAAATGGGTATGTTGAACCGACACAAGTGTTGAGTTACTCCATTCATCAAACAGGGCAATATCTTCAAAACATTTTTATCAGTTGTCATTATAACCATTCTTAATCGTATCAAAGCAACGTTTCCAATATTGCTCTCTTTCAATAATCTTCACAGTATCATATGACAAACCAAAATACTCTAACAATGTATATGTAAAATACTTCTCAAAATACTCTGCACCCTTCTGTTCATAGAGTGCGATAAGTTTTTTATTTCCGCCATGCTTGGAATCTAGATAATTACCCCATCTTTGGGCAACTCCTTCTTCGCCTGTTGCAGAACCAATATATAACTTTCCTGTGTGAGTATCAGTTAAACAATAAACTCCTGTTATCTTTTTTAAGGCTTCATAATAAGTTGGGAGAATCCGACCATTGAAAATGTCAGATAATCTATGATATGGCAGATGCACACGGTCATATCCTTCAAACTTCTCGCCACTATAAACACATGGAAGAACCTCTCGGACAATTGCTTGATCAAGATATTTGCTCAAATTAAATACATATCTTGAAAAGGTGTTACCTTTCTTGCATTTGATGATGAGCCTTCCGAATAATGGAATAAATCTATCAAGCACTTGAACATCAGCCCAATCATTGGCTGGAGTATCTATTATCTGTGCAGCCGAAATAAGCAACCATTCATCTTCTGGCATTCTTGCGAAACTAAAAACCCATTGTCCAGGATAAAAGTTCCTCTGCTTTCCATACCAACCCCAATATGAACAGTCCTTGCAAGTACCGTTTGCTTTATCTCTTTCAGAATGTTTTAACCATCTATCAAGAAATGGTTGTCCTCCACTTCCGGCTTGCATATTAAATTCTATTTTACTATTGTTAATCTCTTCTTTTGACAAATAAAGAATATCGTTTAATAACAAGTCCATGTAGACACCACCATTGATATTATTTCTTTATCACTTTTATAAGTGCCTTTGCTACCTTGGGACCATACTTTTTTAAGCCTATCCCAATACCAGCAATAGCACCCATTCCAATTATATTATTACCTTGTTTTTGATGTTTTGGACATAATCCCGTTTTATTTTTTGGATCTGTAATGATTCTTCCACACACCATACAAGTTTTTTCTTTATTGCCCATAATCATCATTCTCCACTGTCATAACATATATTTCTTGATTTTGTGTTTCATCCATACCAATGGATAATGCACTCATACTTCTTTCAAGAGCCGGTTGCATTTCTTTCGAAAAATAATGCCAACAATTCAAATTATCCTTAGTATATGGGAAGTAATCATGCATCAAATTCACAGCCGTTATCCCTTTACGTGTCACTGGCTTTGTCAAAAAATCATAAACAACGTGTTGGTAGGCTTGTAGTACTTCCTTTGCTACATTTAAATCCCCCAAATATTCCAAAAGTTGCATTCTAACTCCTACATACTTTGTTGCTATTTGAAAATCACTAGTAAGAAAATTCATATAGGTATTCAACTGATTTCCAAACTGTAGAAATGGTGTATTGGTTCTTTTAGCAAATGAACGTGTTGTTGTTTCAATATCAGCATAAACAGCATTTAATGCCGTCCTAATCTTATCGTCTGCGGCTTTCAATGCTGCTATTTTTTCTTTTTCCGTTTGTTTATACTCTGCCTCCAAAACAAGTGATCTAGCATCTAAAAAAGGAACAATTATATCTCGGTCTCTATCCTTTTCAAGCTGATAGGTTTGAAACTCTTGAATATCAGCTAACTTCGCATATATTTGACGCATTTGCATTTGGTTTCCAATGCTACGCACAGTTTCAACGTTTCCTGGATTACTTATTACTCTTTTCAATGTAATATCCTTTACACGCACTCCTTCTTCATCAAGTATAACTGCACGAAGATTACCATCAACCTGTTTTGATTCACCAACAGTGTAAATACCCTTTTTTAGCTTATCTTTTATACCTACAGGAAGACCATCGAAATCAGGCAATAAAGTTATATTTCCCTTTAATACTACACTCGCTTGATGTATTGCATCGTTTATTATTCCTATACTGGCAACAGGAATATCTTGAATGACTTCAAGGTTAGATTGGTCTTTTATTGATAATGCCATTTGTTGAACATAACCATCAAAGAAATCACTCATCAATGTTATATCACGACCATATTTATCAGCATCTGTTTTAAATATAACGATAGGTCTTTTTTCAGCTTCAACAATTTTTACTTCTTCAATTGTTTTATTAGTATCTGAATCCACTATAATCACCTCATTCATTACTCGTTTTTATCTGTTCTCCATTCGGAAAGACAAATGACTGTTCAAAAGTAACCTCCGTCACATCAGCTATCTGTTTCAACTCCTCAAGAGTAACTGTATCTCGTTTCAGTTTCTTACCAAAGTTCTGTGGAGTCTGACCTATCCTCCTTGCAAGTTCCGAAACGCTTATATTCTTTTTATTACATAATTCTTTAATCATATCGGATGTTTTCATCTTAATCCTCCATGTCTAAAACGCACCTCACTTACTACATCATAATCCATTTGGTTTATAAATTCAATCCCGGCACGGTTTTGCTCTGTAAATTTTCTATGAACGTGAAAACACCCTGCATTGCTGCAAGGTGTTGATGTAATAGTTCCAATTCAATTATCTCTTGAGTTCAATAGTCATGCCGGATCTAAATTCGAAAATTAGTTTATCATCATAAACTGTGATTTTTTCAATAAGCCTTCTGACTAGTTGCTCATCATATTCTGTGATTCTGCTAGTTTGCGTTTGAAGAAAATGTCGCATTTCATTTATTCGTTTTCTGAGCATTTCCTGTTCAGCATCCTTTGTTACAACTGCTGCTTTCTTTTCTCTCAATATCAACACTATAGTCTCCATGTTAATTTTTAAGTCTATTTTTAAACTTCTTAAATTAATCTTATTTTTTTATAATAGCCACTTGTTTTTTTCCATATACTTTTGAAGTAAATTTATTATATACGCCTGATGATTTCCATTTTCCAGCAATAGCTATAATCTTATCTCTATTGTTATATATTTCAGATCGAATTTTTTTATAATTTTCTTCATCTGAAAATGATAATATAAACGTATATTTTTTACTATTAATAGGAGACACTAAATAAACTTCTTTCTTATTATCATTATATGATTTTACGTCTACAGTCGCTTCAATTATCTTATTGCCAAAACACCCTTTTGGATACATATATTCGCTCCTGTCATCTAATATCATTGAACCAATTGCTTTACCTGCATATGTATTTCTAACAGGGAAACTTTTACACAATGAATACATTTGTCTTAATGTTCTTGGTGGATGAGCACTAGGTTCACCAGTACCATGTGCATAAGGAATGCTTTTTTGTGATGATGGTTTTGTGTTGCATAAAAGATTATTTATTGCATCTTCATAATCGAACTTTGATTCATCAAATTTACTATTGTCAAATTCTGCAACACTATTCCCATATGGACAGTTTTCAATATGCTTAGAATCAGACTTTGTTGCTCTAAAATAAGCATTTTTACTTCCATCAATTGCACAAATATATAATTTTGCATTACATACAGGATTAGGACAATAAAATTCCTTATTTCTATCTTCTTCTATTGCCTGATTTGCAAAAATAATATTTTTTCTCTCTTTATCTCTATATGCATATTTTGTCATATAATTACCTCCTAGCTTATAAAAATATATTTTATGACAATAGTTCTATTGTCTCTATACACAAAAAAGCCTATTTGACAATAGTCCTATAGTCTTGTAATGAACAAAAAGTAGTTCTATAGCCACAACTAACTATTTCCAGTAGTAAATACTATTTTCAAATGCTATAAAATCACATTGTAAACAAGTCATCCAATCCAATGCATTTTTTGCTAAACTCATTGATTTCAACACTTTTATGGCCTATTATCTTAATTTCTTGTCATCAATACTACAGCCTCGACATTATCTTTATTGTCCAAACCAAAGTCAATCTCATTATCTATAAGCGGAAGCTTGAAAACAACCGATTTTATCCAAGTGTCCTTTTCTGTTTTTTCGTCATAAATTTGAATTTCTTCTATCATTTCGTTAAGTAATCTCTTCTTGTCGATATCTGAAAGAACTGTATAAAGGCTATTAAAATTTACAAGAATCTTATAAATATTATCCGAGGTTATTTTTTCTTCAAGAATTGCCTCTTTCCTTTTTCTGCTATCATTTAACTGCATTTCTGCATATTCTAACTGGTCATATATAGCATCAAGTCTAAGATTTAAATCGGTGTATTTTCTATCATAATGTTTATCTTCAAAATTTAAAGAATCTATTTGATTAATTAGTGATGCTTTTGTACCTGTTAATTGCCTAATCTTCGCTAAGTGCTTATTAATAACTTCATCAATTTCTTTTGTGTCTATTTGAATATTGATTTTTTCTTCAATTTTTTTGGCAAAAGTAGGATTACTAACTACTTGAGTAATTATTGTTTCAACTTCTTTTTCAATTAATTCAGCTCTAATTTGTTTATTAAAAGTACATTTATGTCCATTCATCATTTGTCTATGTTTACAACCGTAATAGTAATAATCTTTGTAATGCTCTCCTTCTTTGTTTTTATTACGTTTACGGCTTTTGTTTCCATACAAACCAGCACCACAATATGGGCATTTTATTAGATTTGATAAGATATGAACTCTCTCATCTTTTCCTCTATTTATCTTCTCATACTTTTTAGCTTGAGATTTTCTTTTTTCCTGTACTGTATTCCACAACTCATCATCAATTAAAGCTTCATGATTTCCTTGAGCTATAATATAATGATCAGATTTTTCTAATTTAATTTTACCAGTAGTTTTATCTTTAATTGTTTTTCTTCTTCCATATGCAATTTTCCCATTATATACAGGATTATCCAATATTTGTCTTATTAAACTAGCTGAAAAATATGGATTCTTGCCATTTTGTCTTATAGGTTTATTAATACCTAAAGAAACTAAATACTTAGATACTCCATTGGCTCCCATATCTGAATTAGCATATAAATCAAAAATCATCCTTACTGCTTTAGCTTCATCTTCATTAACAACTAATTCTCCATTATCTAATGAATAGCCAATTGGAGCAAAACCACCATTCCATTTTCCTTCTCTTGCCTTTTGTTTCCTTCCTTCCATAGTTTGAGAAAGTATATTTTCACGTTCCATTTCTGCTACTGCCGATAGAATTGTTATAACAAGCTTTCCAGAATCTTTAGAACTATCTAAACTATCATCAACACAAATCAGATTTACATTATGATTTTCCATGACTTGCAATGACTGCAATACATCCGCTGCATTTCTTCCAAATCTAGATAATTTAAAAACCATTACATAATCAACTTTATCTTTTTCAGCTTCTATATCATTAAGCATAGCTATGAATTCATTTCTACCTGAAATAGATGTTCCTGATTTTCCAGCATCTTTATAGGTTTCTATTATTTCTATACCATAAGCTTTTGCATACTGTTTTATTCTTTCTTCCTGAGCATCAAGTGAGTAACCGTCAATTTGCATAGATGTTGACACTCTTGTATATACATACGCCTTTTTATTTTTCATTTTTCCACCTTTAGTTTGGACATATTTTCACGTTATAGTTATACCTATATTTTACATAAATCATAATATAAAAGTCAATACAATAACCTAATCCGATGAATTAATATTATCCTCATTTTTATTTTTTTCTGAACATCTTGGCGGTACTTCCAATTTTTCAAAATCTAACTGATCTGCATACTTTTCTATTAATTCTTGTAAGAGACGTGCCAACCCATCTAATTCATAAGAACAATCTTTTACGCTATTTTTATTATACAAGGTAAATTGCCTCCTAATTTTGATTTCACCTTGTATATGTCAGAAAAAAGTATTGATTCGTGTTTTTCTCCACACAGACTTTTTTATTGAAAATCTTTTAATGCATATATTCAATAGTTAATTGAAGAAAGGAGTAAAAAATGAAAAAAGATAGGAAAATTCCACTATTAAACGAGTTTTATTGCCGCGGAAGGATTGTAGGAAAAGGAGGTTTTAAGGAAAGAAATCCATACTTAACAATCTTTATTAATGGGAAAAGAGAGCCAAATTATATGAAAGTATACTTTGAATCTATAGATATTCATGATTTTAAAATGAATCAAACTGTTTATATTACAGGTTTTGTGAAAAGCCCTGTCATTCCCTATTTATATGAAGGTAGAAAAGAACAGTATTTTCTTGGTGAAAAAATAGTCTTAGAGAACACTTTGTTATCAGAAGCCTTTGAAATAGAAAATATAGGTTTTTCTTTTAAAAACCCATTTTCACGAGTTTTTCTTAGCGGTTCTATCTTAAGCATCAAAGAGTTCAATAATTGGATTACGATTCAAGTGCGAGACTATAGAGAGCAAGTAATTACACTTCAATACTCTAAAAACATGCGTGTAAATGATGTTTCGCTCGAAATAAATGACTTTGTTTTCGTATCGGCAATACTAGTCTCTGCAAGGAAAAATTATGATGAAATTACAGTTGACTATGAGGATTTAATAGTGGATGATTTAGCTGTGAATTAAAAAATAAAAGCTTGAGGTTAGACAATCTCAAGCTTTTATTTTTACTAGATTTAATTATAATTTTTTAGTCACTCTCTTTGGATCTCATACACAAAGCTATGCCAGTTATTAAAGAATTTTTCATTAAACAAATGGGACAACTTTATGAAGTTTTTAAAGCCTATACTCTCTAAATCAAGCTCTATATCAAAACTTCCATAAACTTCTACATAGCATCTTATGGTTACTATCATATCGCTTAAAAAGTACTGAAGTGACTCACCTTCTCTTTCTAGTAAAATATCTCTGACGCCATCTACACAATAATAGTGTCCTCCAACATCTAGCCACACTTCTTCACTTAAAATAGATTTTTCTACCGACATAATATTCATGACTACACTTTTAAAAACCTTATCCAACAATTCTTCTTTTTCTAATATCATAATAATTTCCTTTCCTAATATATATAGTTACTTCTTACAGTCTTTATATGTCAGAATTAATATCCAATAACAAACTTGTCGTCATTGAAAATTCTTCCTATTATTATAAGAGATTGCTACTTATCTTTTACACTAACTAAAGAGAGTAATACTTTCTTTAAATTCTACTACTTACACCAATCGAATATCTATCCTTTTTCACAATACATATCACTTCTATCCTCATTTAATGAGGTCATGAAATTGACTTTTTATACTATAAACTAAATTTTCAACTTTCTCTTTTTTATTTTTAGAATAATAAAGATACGGCTCCTTGCATAACAGTCTTTTTATATATCCTAAAATGCGCCCTTTGTTTTTATCTTTTAAAAAAACTTCACTAACAATTTCTAACAAATCATCTGAATCAAAAAGTATTTGATAACCTAATTGCCTTTCTTGAATTAGGATATCGCTAATCATTAAGCTTCCCCACTCTTTTCCTCTTCGATCCTTTTCCCTATATTTTTTAACGGCTTTCACAAGAAGGTCTCTACACATTAATTTTTGCTTTTCATATGGCTTAAAAAGATTTTTTTCTAAATATAAGAATAATTTTTGACGAAACACTTCTTCATTTAAATTAAAAAGATTTGTTTCTTCAAAAAAATCTTTAAACTTATCTGTTTTTTTTATTGTATGCTCATATCTATAAATACTCCCATTTAGTATCTCTCCATTTTCATCAACGATGACGATTTCTTTATTTTTATGCTTCTTTTTTGTTTCTTTTAATTTATCATAAAATGTAATTTTATGTCGTTGATTTTGTGCTGTTATTGTTTTGGATTCATAGCCGTCTTTCTCTTTATGGTTTTCAATATCTATGCAAATTTTCATATACGGGATAAATCTAACCAGAGTACGTAATGGGTCTTCAAAATCTTTAGTATTACCTGTCGTTAAATAATTGTAGTTAATTTCACAATAGTTAAAAATGACATTTGATATGTCTATCTCAATTTTATAATCTTCGTATAATATATTTTTAATTTCCACAACCACATCTTTTAATTCTTCTAAAGAAAAATTTTCTATATTTTGTCCTAGAATGTCCGTTGGCGAAAAATCTATTCTTGCATATAAGCCACAATCTATGTTGCAACAATTCTCTCTTCTTATCTCCAATCGCCCAATTCCTCCCCTTTCAATTCGAATGGATTTCAGTTCTTTTCTATAATAACTAAATTTCGTTATTCCATATGAGTTCTGATATAAGCTTATTAAGTGATTAATCTCATACTCGGTAACTCTTACATTCTTAAATTTCACTCTATCAAAGCCAATGCGTTGAAATTTCTCATATCTTACTAAGATGTTTTTTTCTATTTTCATAATTCCCCCATATAAAAGAAAGTTTTTAATCTATCTCTTATATGTCAGAAAATTTAATATTTTTATTTTCTACACAGGATTTCCAATAAATAAAATCTGTTTATACGGTCCATTTATGGACGTATAAACAGATTTAGGGTATTTACCAAGGATAAGTTTTTAAACTCTTTTGTTATTAAGAACCTTTTCTGACAAATTATAAATAGAAGATTGATGGTATGGAGAAAATAAAAAAGATAAGTGATCAAAAATGAGGAAACAAAGAGAGGAAGTCGCAAAATATGAAGTAAGAAAAAAATAAAAAAGATTTATAGAGCAAAAATTTTAAGTATGTAAAAAAATGTATAGTGTAGGAATTCACTTACAAAAGCATTAAATAGCAAGCCAAGCTATCAATCTAAAAATGTGTACTTTAGAGCAAGCCAAGCTCTTTAAAAAATGTGTTTTGTCTTAGATTGGACAACTTAGAAGCTTCTACGGACTCGGTAGTATAAAAAGCTTAGTCTTAACAATTAGAGTAACAAATAAGGCTCTAGAATCGTTTTTAAGAGCTTTAATTTTAAAAAGATAGTTATATATTTGAAAGGAGCATTCTATGTCTTTTAATATCACAAACAAAGCTTTTAACAAAGAATTTGGAATAATAGATGAAGAAAAGAAAAAAACTAAAAAATGGGATAAAAGAAAGCAAAAAAACATTTTAAAAAATCAGATTTATGATAGATTAACAAGAATGTTAAATGATGGTATGAGTACATCAAGAAATGACGATAAAAATGATTTATCAACTACAACAATAAATAAAATTTATAGCGTTACAACTTATAAGACATACAAAAAACAATGTTATAAATTTGCAGAATTTTTGAAAGAAAATTATCCTGAAATAAAGAAAATGCAACAAGTTAAAACAGAACACGTAAATGAATATCTGAAAAACTTAACAAATCAAGACTTATCTGCTTACTCAATTAGCACATCTAAATCAGCTATAGCAAAGGTTTTAAGAACATCATCTACAAACTTTATAGCGACAGCTCCAAGGACAAGAAAATCAATTAAAAGAAGTCGATATGAAGCTAAAAGAGATAAACACATATCAGAAGAGCTAGAAAGAAAATTTTCTAAAATAACAAGCTCTACAGGATTAAGAAAAAAAGAAATGGAAGCTGTAAGAGGGGTTGATTTAAAAGAAATCAACGGAAAATATTATGTAAAAGTTAGACAAGGAAAAGGTGGAAAAAAACGCTTAGCTTTAATCATGGGCAAAGATAAAGAAGAAACAGATGAAATAATAAATATTTTTAAAGAAGCTGGAGAGCTTAAAATAGCACCAAAATTACCTTCTCATTATGACAACCACCACTACAGAGCAGTATACGCCAAGAGAATTTATAATCATTATGCAAGACCAATAGATGAAATACCTGGTGGTTTAATTTCAGAAGGAGGAGAAAGATACATCATGAGAAATGATAGAGCTGGAGAAATATTAGATCGAAAAGCTATGTTAATAACCAGCAAATACTTAGGACATAATCGTATTGATGTAATCGCTCAATCTTATCTGTACTAAAATAAATAGATGTAGATATAAAATCTAGGTTTGGAGAAATTGATTTAAAGCTAGTTATTTTCTTATGATATACAACATCCACTGAATAAATTTTAAAAAATTGAAACTGAAATAAAGATCTTACATCATGAAGTATAAAAATGTAAAAAAACTGAATAAAACCAATTTACAGAGAAGTATTATATCGAACTTTCTATTTATAAAATAGCTACTAATGAAATTTTAGAAATCTATAAAATATTACCAAACATAAAAGAAATATTAATCAGACTCGATAAGTTGCAATAAAAAAGAATACCCTTATGCAAGAGCATTCTTTGAATAAAGAAGAATTTTCTGACCTTTTTCAGTATAGGAAAAACTATGAAAATCACTTATGGGAAGGAAGTGGAGAGATAAAATGCTATAAGCAGATAAACTTATATCTTTTTAAGATTATTTACAAAATTTTACTCTAAGCTTATTATATTACTTAAGGAGATCCTACTAGATGACCTACGAACATTGTTATAGGAAGTAATAAAATCAAAAGGATATTTAATGCCATAAACAACTTATCCTTTTCCTTTACCCCATATACTAAACCTATTAGTCCAATAATTGGCAGAAAAACATTAATGTGAAATTTATAATAATCTTTATGAATTTCATGAGCATCTATATAATTACTTGATTTGATTTTTATTTCACATCCACCATTAAATTTACAAACAACTTCATAAATACCATCACTGGAAAAATTTAATGGATATTCAACATTTTCATCATGATTTATAACTCCAATATATGCCAATTTATCCATTATTATCCACCATAAAATTTACTACTATATCTTTTAAGAGACATTTTAAAAATAAAGAAGGTTAACAAAAACAAAAATGTTCTTGATAGTAGTAGTTTTATATAATCATGTTGTAGTAAACTTAAAACTTTTATAGTCATCGGAAATGTAATATATCCACTATTAACTACTAAAAGTACCATTAATAAAATGTAATAGTTTATATAAGTAAACAAATCCTTTTTTAATAGTAATAAAATAGATAGAACTATATAACTTGCAGATAGAATTTCTAAAATTGTTAATACATTAAACTTAATACTAATTAAATACACTTCACCTGTTATAAAATAATTAATTCCTTGAAAAAAAATTTGTCCCAAAATATAAAATATTAATTCAGTCCCCAAAATAATATAAAATATCTTTCTAATATTCTTTTTCTCGTTAATTGAATATATTACCATATAGTCTTTCTGTATACATATAAACTTTTCATTTATTACATTTAATACAAAAATAGGCACCAAGAATATTAAAAATACTTGATGAGTCAAAAGACGAAATAAGGAGTTACTCTAGCACTTTTATTGTTTTTTATTACTTCCATTGCATATTCTTCTCCATCTAGTTCATCTAATTCTTTAGTTGCTACTGCCATTTTCTCAGTTTAATATAGATCCTTGCCTAGCTTATCAAAATCGCTGAAGTTATTTATAAGGCTATAGCAATGCAAGTTGAAACTTAGGCTTACTAAATCTGCCATTGTATTAGGTTCTTCTGTAAAGGTCGCAGCACAAAACTTTTCTATTTCCCTTGGACTGAACCCATCAAATCTTTTCATTAAATAGTTTAGTTCATCTATATTTACATTTTTATCAGCCAGTATATTTGAAAATCTTTCATCCCTACTGCCTTCTATATAACAGTTTGACCTTGTACTCATTTCTATTCCTAATTCATTGCATACCTCTTGTAGTTTATCTTCCTCCATTGGAATCCATATGGTTTTTCTTTTATCATCATCCCTTGATTTTTTAATAGTTATATTCAATCTTTTTCCTCCATTCTATTTATTAATTAAAAATAACTCTGTCCCGTATCTATTGATTAAGGCAGAGTTAATTATTGATTTAAATATATAGTCATCTATTAATTCCCTATCTGCTAGCTCATTGATTCTTATACACTCCTTTCCAGTTGATAGGGTCTTTGCAGTTTGGTATAAGGCATAGCCATTGGTATCTATATCCCGAAGACATATTTGTTTTAAGCCAAACTTAACATTTAAAATATGATTTTCAGAAACCTTCCATAGATTTTCATCGGCAGTAAGTAAAAATAGGATAGCAATAAATCTTGGGGATATATCATGAATATCTAGATCTTGGTTTCGAAGAAAATTATAGAATCTTTCTTTGTGGTTATGATTTAAAAAGATTTCCCCCTTGAAATTATTTGCTAGACTTTCTAATCTTTCCTTTAAATAATAATTATTTATCTTTCCAAAGCACTCTCTGACTAGATCCTTATATCTACATCTATCCACATTGATTTTGAAGTTTGAACCAATGTGTCCACACTCCTTACAATCATCATCAACATTAATCACACCAATCTTGCAATCTCCATCACCCCCTTGGCAATTAAAATAATTATTGATGATTATTCCATTTCCTCTTGGCTGGAAATTTGGAACCATAACCATCAATTGCTCTATTCCTTCCAAGGATGTACCATACATAAATAATTTTGACATTGTTCCCAATCCTTTCTTTCTATTTTTAAGCATAAAAAAATGACGAAGTTTATTGGTCTTTAGTTGACCTAAACTTCGCCACCATATTCTCGATATTTAATCTTGATTTATATACAAATAGATGTATTAGAATATCAGATATTCTAATACATCTATTTGCTACATTTCAAATTCCTTTAAATATTATTTCTTCATTAATTAGTTGCACATATACCTACTATATCAATAAATTTTGAGTTATCATTGACTATATTAGTTGCTATTATCAGAATAGTCGTCGATAACTATATTTTCGTGCAAATATGCAAATAAGTAAAATGATAGTTATGTTATATCATAATAATTGAAAATAATAGAATGCATTTTTCAATGTAATCATAACCACCCGTCAAACGGGTGGTTTGATCACGGGCTATAAGCCCGAGTGATACCAACCAGCGTCTCAAGGCGCTGGTTTTCACTTTGTTCAAACCTTATTGTTTTTGCCTCTTTAGCTAGCCCTGAAAGGGCTTCATTCATCTTCTTTTGAATGGATCTTCGTATTCTTTTACACTTAATTTATCCATTGCTATGTCGTGTTGCTATTGCTCTCTTATATACTTTGCTATTGTTTGTTCATTCAATCCTACCGTACTTACATAATATCCCTCTGCCCAAAAATGTCTATTTCCAAATTTGTATTTTAGGTTTGCATGCTTGTCAAACATCATTAGTGCACTTTTTCCTTTCAAGTATCCCATAAAACTTGACACTGATATTTTTGGGGGAATACTAACTAACATATGCACATGATCTGGCATTAAATGTCCTTCTATTATTTCTACTCCTTTGTATTTGCATAATGTCCTAAATATTTCTCCCAAACTATCTCGGTATTGATTAAATACTATTTTTCGTCTATACTTTGGTGTAAAGACAATATGATATTTACACATCCATTTTGTGTGTGATAATGAATTTGCCTTTTGTGCCATATTAATCACCTCTTATTATTTTAGGTCTGAACAACTCTATTATAATACGAAGGTGATTTTTTGGTATAACCTATTGTTGCCTACCCGCATAGCGGGTAGTTTTTTGTTTCGCACGCGTTGCGTGCTCAACTGACTAAAGTCACAATAAGATTAAGCGTTCTCTTAAAGTTAGAGAACGCTTAATTATTTTTAATTTATTGAAATAATTTGTAACTATTGAAAACAGACAAAAATTGTTCATTGGATAATTTATCAAGATCAGTAACATTCGCATGCTTCAGCACCTGTCTTAATTGATTTTTAGTAAAAAGAACATGATATTCCCTGTTTACCCATTTATAAACGAAAAATCTATACTTTTTGTAGTCCTTCTTTAAAATAAATGGTTTATGCCTTTCAAGTACAATCAATACAGAATCTACATTAGGCTTAGGGTGAAAATATGCTCGTGGCACTTTTTTAAGAATTTTTATATCCATTTCCACCATTAACAGCAAACCTAAAGCTCGTTGGGTATTTTGCAACCTTTTAGCAAATCCCCTCTCTACAATAAGGTAGCTATATTTCGCTTGACTATCAAAAGCAATCTTTTTTACAATATCAGTACTAATATTGTAGGGAATATTACCAAATATTTTATAGTCTGTATTTTTAGGAAAGCTAAACTTCAAAATATCCTCATGAATAACTTTTATATTCTGAAAAGGTTCAACTGCTTTTTTCGTGGCATGACATAAACCTTCATCAATCTCTATAGCATTCACCCGTTGACTCATTTCCACAAGTTCCTTGGTAAAATGTCCTTTTCCTGACCCAATTTCTATTATTTTATCTTGTTTATTGATATTCGTATATTTTAATATTTCCTTTACATGCTTTTTAGATGTAATGAAATTTTGCGTATTTTTCGGGTTTTTCTGTTTCATTATAACCTTCTCCTTGCCGGTTATAATGAACTAATCTTAAGAGCTCATTATAACCAATTATTTTTGGTTTAGTTGATCATGAAATCTCTCAATAACAAATATAGAAAACATACCCATACCTTTACCTCCTTTAATTTTTTTCATTATAAATGAGATAAAGTAATATCTACTACTGCAATACATGTACACATATTTAACTCCTCCTTATGCAACTGATTATATCACTTTTAATTTCTCTATTCAATAAAGTTCTGTGCTAATCTACCTCACCCTATGGATTTTTAATCCCGAAACATCAAATGTCATCTGTCAAATGCCCTATTTAAAAGGGTCAAAAAACGGTATTTTTTAGCCTGTTTTTGACCCGATTTTCGTACTCAAACCACTACATGTTGTGGTTGACTCCTATTATTCCTTGTCCAAACCACAATACGTCATCAGAATTGCTGCTTCAACGTGTGTCGAGTTGCCTTGATAGCTATCAAAACTGCATTCTCAACCCCTAAGGTTATGGGGAACATATCCACGCTCGTAGATGGAAACATATCAAAGATTGGCTCTCGTTTGTAGGAACATATCGACTGTAATTATTTCATTTTCAAGCCTTTATCGATAGCTTCCTGAATAATCTTATGACAACAAACTCCCAACGGATTGTTTTCTTTACAATTAGAATTTTTCATTGCCCCAGTGATGGCATTTACTTCTTTTACGGATTTCGCGCCATGCTTTACAACTGCTTCAATTACCTGATTTTCTGTGACTTCGCTACAATAACAAGCATACTTAGGATCTGCATCTTTCTTAAACCAGATAGGAACTCTAACTTGGTCTTTCAAGAATTTTATTTCATTATCTAAGTTATAGTAAACAACGTCGCAGTCCTCGTTCATGCAAATCTTATATTGATCTCCGTTAACAGCATTACGATAATCATCTACCACTAGATGTTCAACAGTTACTTTACTAACGGAAATCCCTTCATTATTACATACAGGACAATTGTCTTTAATTTGATCCGGCTTTTCTGTTTTGCATCCACAACAACATTCATTATTAATCTTCATATTCTTAGCCTCCATATTTTCATTATAATTTCTTTTTTAAACTAGGTAAAACCAATTTCATATACTTGTCATTTATTAATAGCGTCAAACATTTTAGCTGGTGTTAATTTACTTAGCTCCCTGTTGTCAGCCAACGCACGTGTAGCTTTTTTGTGTATAAACACATCAGCGTCATGTTACCCATTGCTCGGCATTCTTCTAATGAACCCAAATACATGGAATGGCAACCCTTTTTTAGACAATTTATAACCGAACATTATCAAGCTTGAAAGTTTCTTTAGATTATAAAATATATTCTCAGACAATCAAGGGTAAAGGCTTCGCCCAAATTTCGTTGAAATTTGCCCTTGACAGTCTGTTCATATATTTTATTTAATTTATGAAACTTCCAGAGCTTTTTATTCTGCTTTTCTATATTCTACTGGTGTTTTATATCCTAAAGATCCATGAATTCTTAGGTTATTATACCAATATACGTATTCTGCTAATTTTAGATTAAGTTCTTGGAAATTAGTAAAGTTCTCCTGATATATGAATTCTGTCTTCATTACTTTATTGACTGCTTCGCTTACTGCGTTATCATATGGGCTTCCTTTTTTATTTAGCGATCTTTTTATCCCAAATACCTTTAATATTTCTTCTATTTTTATATTTTTAAATTCTCTTCCTCTGTCTGTGTGAAATATTTTTATACGATTTAGTGGCTGCCTTATTGAGTAAAATGCTTCTGCTTCTAGATTTGCATCTTTGTTTTTACCTGATGAGTATCCTATTATTTCACGACTGTTTAAGTCTATTATTAAACATATATAATTCCATGTTTTTCCTACTCTTACATATGTTAGGTCGCTTACTATTGCTTCTAAATAGTCTCTATTGTCAAATTATCTATTTAAAAGGTTAGGGATGTCTTCTTCGTTGCATTTGGATCTTATTACTTTATATTGTGCTACTGTATAGTTTGAGACTAGGCCATTTTTTTTCATTGTTCGGCCTATTTTTCTTCTCGATATTTTATATCCAATTTTCCCTAGTTCTTTTTTTATTTTGCGTGTTCCATAGTTGTTTCTACTTCTTCTGAATATTTCTTTTATTTCTTCTATTAGTTTTTCATCTTCATCTAATTTCACATCTTTTTCTTTGTTCAAATGATAATAGACTAAACTTCTTGTGACCCCAAGTAGTCTACACATTGCACTAATGCTATATTTATCTCGGTTCGAGATAATGAGGTCTATTTTTTGCCTAACAGTAGTGCAGCTTGCTTTAAAATATCATTCTCCATTTCAACCTGTTTCAATTTTTTACGAAGTCTGATTATCTCTTTTTGTTTCGCATCCACATTATCAAAATGGTTACTCTAAGCAGAACACCAACTATTTATTTTTTGAGTTTTAAACTTTGGTAGAAGTCTTGAACTCTTTATATTTACATAACTATTTGCCTCTATCACTATTATGACACGAAACCCTGCACAATGATCTAAAATTTTCAATTCTAACAAGTCTTTTTCAGTATTTTTAACTTCATAAAAACCTCTTTGGCAATAATGCCTAATTCTTCTTTAGTTGTTAAAATTTTTTATTTTACCATCATCGTTCCCCTGATTTTCAATTAATCTTCTTAGGTTATATAAGAAGTACATATCTTTTTAATCTTAAAGTTTTTAAGTCTTAATTTTAAAATTTTCAATCTTAGATATTATTTAAATCATTCCAAAATGCTCTAAAGCATCTTCGATTGCTTTTTCTTTTTCTTCTGGGCAATTTGGCACTCTTTGATTTTCTTTCTTACTAAAATTATAATTTTCTCTCTCTATTAGACCATGTTTCCTTTTTATTTGTGCAATATATAGGCTTGAAACTTTTAGTCCGTATTTATCTAACACATACTTTTTAATTTCTCCATAAGTTGCGTCTTTTGAAAAGTCAATTTCAGATAATTCATCTTCCCCTATTTCTATATCTAAATGATGTTCTGTATTTAGTTTGGACAACAGAGCTACCGTCTCCACATGCGTTGTCTTTTGCTTGGGAACATAATTTTTTATCCTCGTCATTCTTGTAGGAACACAATTTATTAATGTCATTGTCTTTGGCATTTTTTCTTTTATCTTTAAAGTTATTAGAATCTTGACTATCTTTAACTCCTGTTTTGAAATAGAATGTTAAGTCATAAGGATGAACTGTTCCGTCTTTGTCAATTCTTCCCACCACGACTTTATCAACTATGCTTTCA